>NVSP01000030.1 GCA_002732755.1 Phycisphaera sp. | reverse complement strand
GCCCCCGATGTCAATGTTCGCATCATGCAATATGAAGCCCAGTGGACCACGCTCGGCGAGGCACTTGCAGCGGCTGCGGGATATTCAGATTCGGTCGGTCCAGAAACGACACGGGTTGCGGCCGGCGGCGTGGACGATCCGTTTACCGATCTGTCGTTCGAGATCGACCCGTTGGGCTCGGGCGGCAATGTTGCCAAGCAGGATACCTATGTTCTTGATCGTGCTCATCTTCGGCTTGATGCGTTTGTGCCGTTTATGGATCTTGGGGATGGGTCGCCGGGCACGCCCAATGGCAAGTTTGATGAAGGCAGCGACATCCGGCGTGGGCTTGGGATTCCGATGGCGCTTGCGATCTTCGACATGGCGCAGGCTGGCTCGGAGACCGGGTTTGTCGCCAAGGGTGGCATCGACCGCCCGGTCATGGGCACGATCAACGCCAACACCGCTGATGCAGAGGTGCTCAGACTCTCGCCAGCGCTTGCGATGGATATCTTTGAATCGTCCGAGGCCAATGTGATTGAGTTTGATCGGCTTTGGTGGCCGGAGACTCTGCGTCAGACCACGCCCAACGCTGTGGCGTACAGGCTCAATAGCTTCGAGACCCGCGAGCTCGACGACGGTGATCCGATACGAGTTCTTTCGGCGGACGTTGGCAGCACGATCGTGGACTACCGCGAAGCTGCTCGTACGACACGCTTTGAGATTCCATCTGGTATTTTCGGTGGATCGACGACAGCTACCGAGGTTGCCGACGCGACTTTGGGCTATGTTGATCCGGGCAACGAGGATCGTGGTCTGAGGATCGACCGGAATCTTAGCTCTGGCATGAGTGGTATTCGGAGCCAGCCCGGTATCGGGTCGATGGGTGAGCTGTTTGCGGCTCGGAATGTTATTCGCGACTCCACAGACCCAGAGAATCCGGCCCTCTTCAACCCGCACCTTGACAACCAGCACCACATGGACGGCTTTGCGCGCGACAACCGCACGAGCGGTGTCGGGTTTATCGATCGCCGGGCGCCGCAGAACAACGCCAACTATGGCCGGGGTATGCACGAGCCGCGTGAGCCGCTGGACTTTGTCCGCAACGGCGGGCTGAGTATGGAGGTTGTTTCATTCGGTGAGCCGTTGACGGGTGATCTGATCGGCGCTTCGTATGCGTCTCGTCTGCTGACTGATCCGAGCTTGCAGACAACGCATCTGGAGGATGTCTTCCCAGGTTATCTTGATTCGGCTGGTGATCCGTTGAACTCGCTGCTCCCGATCATGCCGGACCAGATCCCGGATGATTACGACGAGCAGTTGATCCAGCTCAACGCGGTGCTCAACTCGATGAGCGTGGGCAGCGACTACTACGCGGTGTGGTTCGTGCTGCACGGCTATCAGGAGTCGGACACGCTGAACCTTGGCGCGCAGGATCCACTGACGCCGAGCTTTAAGGCTCGGTACCTGATGATCGTGGACCGGTCGAATGTGACGAGCAAGGGGGATCAGCCACGGGTCTTGGCGTTTGTGCAGTTGCCCGTGTCGCTCCCGCCTGCGCCGTAACGGGCGGGGTACAATGTGTTCAACGCCGGGCCTCGATTTGTCGGGGCTTGGTTTATTTCAGGGTGTAGCTCAGCTTGGTAGAGCACGTGTTTTGGGTACACGAGGTCGCAGGTTCAACTCCTGTCGCCCYGATTTGACAGATATTGCCCACGAGCGAAATGCTCGTAGGCATTGTTGCATAAGCTGGTCCAGGTGTTTGGAACAATCAGATTTTCACGGCACCGGTGACTTGGGCCACATGCAAAGTGTCTGCGTGCTGCTGGAATCGCACGATTTTTCCATTTTCTATACGCCAGACATGGGCCATTTGTGTATTTTGAGCCTGGCCGGTTGCCTTGAAGGTGCCTGTGTAGCGGCCAAAGGCGATCACGGTGTCGCCAGCGTTGATTATTTCTTCAATCACTACTGCGAAGTCGTCCCATTCGCCGATGCAGCGAGCGAAAACGCCGTTGAGGACGGCTTCGGGGCCGATGTACGGATTGCCGTCGGCGTATGGAAAATTGTCGGCTTCGTTCCAGATGATATGGGGGCTCATGGCACCGAGCACCGCGGGCACATCACCCGCTGCAAAAGCGTCATAGAGATTCTTGATAAGCGTGATATTCTCTTCTGACATCTGTTGTGTTCCTTGGCTGTGTCGGATGAGATCGCGTCCGTGTTTGAGAGTCAGATAAATCGTATACACAATCCTGGTGAAATTGTGTCGAGAGACTCCCCTTTTTAGCCGGAATGCATACATTACCTGATGAGACGAACATCGGAGTCTCCTTCAATCCGGTTCCAGCCCCATCTGACCCGCCCGAATAAGATTCGGCGGTGGGGACAGAAGAAAAATGGCTACAAACGGCTCGACAATCCCCTGCAGGGGTTCGAAGTTCGGACAGTCGCCCTGATTCAATCAAATGCCCCCGTCAAAAGGCAATGGACTGAGCCGAACTCTTTGAGGGTTCGGCTTGTTCGTTTTTGGCTTGAGGTTTGGTGTTGGCTGCCGGTGGAGTGTCAGTCTTTTCGACTGATGCCGCTTGAGAGTGCCCTTGCGGTTGGGTTGGCGTGGATCGGTAGGTGGATTGTGGATTGGACGGTGTGGTTGCTGCTGGGTTTGGCCTCGATCGTGCCTCGGAATTGGCCGGTGACATTTCGGCGTTGCCAGGCGCGCTCGCATGCGAGCCGCATCTTGCTGATCTGCTTGTCGCTCAGGCGGACGCTGATGGAGCCCGAGTGGACGCGGTAGCGGAGCACGAGATCGGGGACATTGTCAAGGTTGCCGATCTCGCCGAGCCTGAGGAAGAGGTCGAGGTCTTCAGCGGGGTAGCTGTCTCTGCGGTAGCCGCCGGCGGCTGCGACGGTCTTGGCCCGCATCATGGCGGCGGGGTGAGAGATCGGGGTTCTGCCACAGAGGGCTTCGGCCTGTACCTGCGTATTGCCACGCACGGGTGGCGGGGTGAGTAGGTGGCGGTCTCTGCTGTCGATGAGTTCGATGCCGCCGCCGATACAGACCACATCCGGGTTCTCGTTGAGAAACTCGACCTGGACTTTGAACCTATCAGGGAAGGCGACATCGTCGGCGTCCATGCGCGCCAACAGCGGCGAGCGGGCGTAGGCGATCATCTCGTTGAGTGCATCGACGATGCCGGTGTTTGGCCTGCTGATGATGGTGATCCGGTCATCATGTTCGGCTTGCCTGCGGAGTTCGGCGAGCGAGCCATCGGTTGAGCCGTCGTCGAGCGCGATGAGCTGGAAATCCTCGAAGGATTGCGCACGGATACTCTCGACAGCCTGTGCGATGTACGGCTCAGCGTTGTAGACGGGCATGATGACCGCGAGGGCCGGAGGCCGGTTGCTCCCCAACATACAGGCTCCTTGTGGTCGGGTACGGTGCAAACTATACCTCGGCGATCGTTCCCGTGCATCGCCACTTAGTCGCGATCTTGCTGACGCAACCCCGCCAACTGAGAACGATGCTCGACAAACCCCAAGGTGCTTGTCGATGCGGCGTAGAGGGGGCCGTCCGAGGTCGTGACAAAGAGCGTCGAGAGACCCGAACCCCCAAAGCACACAGAGGTTACGCGGCTGGTAGGGACACTGAGCTTCTCGATGGGGTTGCCGGTGGGGTCGTGGATGACAACGCAGCCGCCGTCCCAGCGAGCGGACCAGACCCGGCCCATGATGTCGCGTGCGAGGCCGTCGGGTGTGCCCTCATCCGGTATCGTCCGATAAAAATCGCGAGCATTGTTGATCGAATTATCGTTGGGGTTTCTTTGGTAGCTGACGATGCGGTTGGATGTCGAGCATGTCCAGAGGAGGGATCTGCCTTCGTTGAAGATAGCCATGCCGTTGGAGACATCGGTTCCCAGAAAGAGCTGGCGGATTGTGAGGTCTTGGCTGATGTGGTAGAGCCCGCCAGAGCCGGGCGTTGCGGCGATGGTGCCCGCGTAGACGCCGCCGTCGGGGAGGGCGATGACATCGTTGAACCGCGCAGCATCGTCGCACTCAAAGGGGGCGATKGTCTCGATRWGRTCGGGCGCATCKGGGTYGATGAGYGCGATGTCGTTGATGCGAAAGAGCGCGAGCTTGCCGTCGTGCTGGAGTGTGAAGCCGCCGACCATTGGGCCTTGATAGAAAGGTTCGGCGAGTTTGGTCTTTGGGTCGAACCGCCAGAGCTGGCCCGCGTCGATGTCGGTCCAGAAGAGCACGCCTCGGCGATCGTCCCAGAGCGGGTTTTCGCCGAGTTGGAATGTATGATCGACGATGATCTTGGGTGTGTTCGCGATCATTCCGTGCTGAGCCTTGCGAGCGCGCCGCCGTCGACCACGATGGATTGGCCGGTGATGAATGAGGATTGTTTGGTATCGGCGAGGAAGTGGATGACCTTGCCGATTTCTTCGGGTTGGCCCACGCGCCCTAGGACATGGCGCTCGCCGAGTCCGCGGACCAACTCGTCTGTGCTGCCCGGTTCTACATGCCCGCGATCGAGTCCCGCGTGGAGCATGGGCGTATCGACCGCGCCGGGCAGGACGGCGTTGACCCTGATCTCGTCCTCGCCGAACTCGAGCGCCAGCGAGCGGGTAAACGCTGAGAGCGCGCCTTTGCTCGCGGCGTAGGCGGCGATGTTTTTGCTGGTTGCCACCGCGTGGACGCTGCTGACATTGATGATCGCGCCCTTGCTGGCTTTGAGCAGCGGGTAGGCTTCCTTTGCGGAGAGGAAGACCGAGCGGATGTTTGATGCCATTACCAGGTCCCATTCCTCGGCTGTGGTTTCAATGATGGGTTTGCAGATCTGCATGGCGGCGTTGTTGATGAGCGCATCGAGCCGGCCTTGGTCTTTGATGATGGCTTCGAAGATGGCAGCGGGGGTGTTGGGGTCAGAGATGTCGTGTTCGAGATAAAGATCGACGCCGGGGACATCCTCGCGTCGGCGATCGACGCCGACGACATACCAGCCCGCATCGTGAAAGACCCGGCAGGTTGCGCTGCCGATCCCCCCGGCTGCGCCCGTAATCAGTGCGACCCGTTGTGTGCTCATGCTCGGCCCCTGTGCTGATCCAGAAGTTCGACCACATTTTGGATCACACGCCGGTGTGTCCTGTGGGCCGCACGGTCGGAGCTTTGCGCAAGGTGCGGGGTCAGGAGCACATTGTCGAGCGTGAGCAGGGGGCTTGTRCGCGGGAGCGGCTCGGTTTCGTAGACATCAAGACCCGCGCCGGCGATGGTGCCGGTAACAAGTGCGTGTTCGATGGCGGCCTGTTGCACGACCGGACCCCGCGAGGTGTTGATGAGCACCGCGGTTTCTTTCATGAGGCCCAGTTCCCGCTCGCCGATCAGGCCGCGGGATGTGTCGTTGAGGTCGCAGTGCATGCTGACGAAGTCGGAGCGTTTGAGCAGGTCGTCAAGGTCGGTGAGTTCAAGGTTGGTGTCGTCGATGAGTTGGAGTGAGATGTCGGTGCGGGGGTCCGTGCCGAGGAGCGTCATGCCAAAGGCCTTGGCTCGCCGGAGTACGGTGCTTCCAATGTTGCCGACGCCGACCACGCCGAGCGTGCACTCGGAGAGGCTCTTGCCGTCGAGTGGGGTCCACCGACCGGCTTTGATTTCCTGCGAGAGCCACGGGGTTCTGCGTGCAAAATTGAGGATAAAGCACATCACCGAGTCGGCGACCGGGACACTAAACGCGTCGGGTACATTGCGGACCAAGATGCCTCGCTCGCGGGCAGCGTCGAAGTCGATCGCGTCCGTGCCGGTGCCCCATTTGCAGATTGCTTTGAGCTTGGGCGCAGCGTCCATGACGCGGGCGGTCCATTTGTCGCCGCCACAGATAGTCGCGTCGATATCGCCAACGAGCGCGATGAGTTCATCCTCGCTGAGCTGCTGTTTGACATCGGCGAGCACGACATCAAAGCCCAGTTCTTTGAGATCGTCTTTGACCATGTCAAAGTCGCGCAGGATGCGCGGCCCGGTGATGAGCAGTTTGCCCCGGCTCATGGTGTATCTCCGTGAACAAGCCCTGCAAGCGCGACCGCTTCGGCGAGCTGGAATGCTTCCTCATCGTCGATGTCGAGCGATTCGAGTCTGTCAATTTGGAATAGGAGCGGCTTGTGCCCGATGCGGTTGCCGCGCTCTTGGAGGGTTGTGCGATCAAAGATGTAGATGTTTGAGTTCTCTTCGTAGATCGGGGCGAGGTCCTGCGTTCGCATGAGGACCGACGGGTCGTGGTTGAGAGGGTTGCTGTCGGCGTCGTAGAGCCTAGTTTGCCAGCGGGTGACGCCAAAGAGGGAGTCGTGGGTGTTGCGTGATGCAAGAAATTCGGCGATGGCTCGGTCGATTGTTTGGGGGCGGAGCAGCGGGTTGGTGCTGTGGGTCTGGAGGTAGTAGTCCGCGTGGATCTGTTTGGTGGTGTTGAGGAGGACCTCGTTCATGGGGATCTCGCCGGCGCGGAGGTGTGCGGGGCGCTCGATGACGCGGACAGCGGGGAACGCATCCTGGGTTTGTTCGCGGATGGTCGGGCTGTCGGTGTCGATCACAACTTCAGTGACCGCATCGGATTCGAGGAGTGCGTTGATGATCCAGTGGTAGAGTGGTTTGCCGGCGAAGGGGCGGAAGTTTTTGTTTGGGACACGTTCACTGTTGTGCCGCATCGGGACGAGTGCTGCAATACGGATCGGTTGGTCTTGGTCAGGCATGCAGCGGTTCCGTCTGGAGTCGGCTATGGGCGGTTTGATTCTAGCGCGTCCCGATGCAGTCCAGCWCACAGGCAGGTGAGTACGATCAGGCAGAGCACACCGGAGAGGCCCATTTGACGACCGTTTCGACGAACCCGCCAATACCCGAAGCGAACCCCGATTCGGGCGATCTCGATCGAGAACCGGATCAGAGCAAGATCGTGGTTGAGCCGATTAGTAGCCGGTACGAGTGCGTGATCGATCCGACCAACGACAGCATTATTATGAGGATCCGCGAGGCGTATGTCTGGCGGGACTTGCTCTTGATGCTGGTCCAGCGCGACATCAAGGTTCGCTATCGCCAGACCATCTTTGGGATCGTCTGGGCTATCTTCGTCCCGCTTATGACACTCGGTGTGTATTGGCTCGTATTTGAGAAGCTCATCCAGCGTGTAGCGACAAACGGCCTTGCCTATCCCATCTTCTTGTTCCCGGCGCTTATCATTTGGAACTACTTTACTTCTTCGGTTGGCAGGTCAGCCAACGCCCTCAAGCAGGATGCGCCCATTTTGTCGAAGGTGTACTTTCCAAGATTGCTGCTGCCGTTGGCGAGCATCACAAGCCCGATCGTTGACTTTGGGTTTGGATTGCTGATGTTGGTTGTGATTCTTGTAATCTACCAGCACCCACCGGGCCTGAGCGTTTTTATACTCCCGGCGTATCTGTTGCTTGCGATCACAGCCGCGGCAGGAATGGGCATGGGCCTGTCGGTGCTCAACGCGCACTACCGCGATGTGCAGCATTTTTTACCCGTGTTGCTTCAACTCTGGTTTTTCTGCTCGCCGATTTTGTACAGCACGAACGATCTTGTGCCGGAGCAGTTTCAGATTTGGTATGCGCTGAATCCGATGGTGACGGCATGTGAGGGCGCGCGGAGTTGTCTGCTCAATGAGCCGTTGCAGATTAGCACCGAGATGGTGCTTGTTTCGTGCGGCTCGGCGGTGGTAATGCTGATCGTTGGGCTGCTGACATTTATGAAACTTGAACAGAATGTTACGGATGTGATATAGGGGATCGTTGAGTTTGTCTGACGCGATGATTAGTGCTGAGAATGTGAGTAAGCGGTATACGCTTCGGCACCACCGTGCGCACGACCGGCTCCTTGCGGCGTCGATCATCGGTATAGCGAGCCGTGCTATTCGGAGGTCCAAGGATCCAGATCAGGATGACGAGGTTCATTGGGCGCTTCAGGATGTATCGTTCGAGGTCCGGCGCGGGGAGGCGATGGGGATCATCGGCCGCAATGGCGCGGGTAAAAGCACGCTGCTCAAGATAATTTCTCGGCTGACGCGGCCCTCGCAGRGCAGGGTTGTGACGCGGGGCAGGATTGGCTCGATGCTCGAGGTCGGAGTGGGCTTCAACCCGGAGCTGACGGGCCGCGAGAATGTGATGCTCAGCGGGGTCATCCTTGGGATTACCCGCGCAGAGATCCGCAAGAAGTTTGAGGCGATTGTTGAGTTCTCAGGAATTCGCCCGTTTATTGATGTGCCTGTCAAACGCTATTCCAGCGGCATGCGGATCCGTCTCGCTTTCGCGGTGATGGTGATGCTCGAGCCGGAGGTCTTGCTGATCGATGAGGTACTCAGTGTCGGCGATGCGGAGTTTAGGAGGCGGTCGGCGGACCGGATGCAAGAACTGATCCGCAGCGGCAGGACTGTGCTGTTCGTCAGTCACAACCGGCAGATCGTTGAACAGATCTGCGATCGTGCGCTCGAGCTTGATCGCGGCCGACTCGTGAGCATCGGATCGACTGCCAAGGTTGTTGATCRCTACGCGGCGATGAATATCGATCCGCAAGCGCAGAATAATGCGTACGCTTCCTTCGAGCCAGAGGTCGCAAACGCGGTGTGCATCCGTGAGATCGCGGTGCTGACAGCGGATGGAAATTGTTCTGGTGAGATCGAAATTTCTGAACCTATGCGGATCAGGATTGGTTATGATATCAATGAGGATATTTCGAACATCCATGTGTTCTGCCGAATCGAGACTGCCGACGGTGTGACGGTTTTGGGATCGGGCGATGCGGACTATGAACCAGCGAACCTCGGGTTACGCCGGCGGGGGAGTTACAACGCAGAGTACCAGGTGGAGGGCGGCCTGATCGAAGCGGGGAACTACCGATTGAGCGTGAGCATCGGTGTGCCGTATGAGAAGAACATAGATCGTCGGGCCGATGTGGTCCAGTTTCGCATTGTTGACCGGAGCAGCCGACGCCGAGCGTGGTACCCGCAGACTCGGCCCGGGCTTATTGGCAGAGAATTCCAATGGATTTACGAGGGGAAAGCCCCGTTTGCGTGAGTCCGGCTCATGACTTTGATACGATAGTGGCCAAGAGGTTGGAAGAGATCGCAAGGCGAAGGGAAGGCATTGGAATTCGGCACACTACTTTCTGATCCCGCCAAACGCAGGCGGGTTGTCTCGGCGTTTGTTGCGGTCATTCTGATTGCCATCGTGTGCGCTGCGGTTGGTTTGAGCATGGACATCGCTCCGCTCACCGTGTTTGCAGCCGTCCTGCTCGCCGGTTGCCTGGCAGCGATAGGGAAGCTGCTGATTACCGTGGCGGTCCATCTGCACGGCGCTRCAGGCAGGCTCAAGGATCTCAACGACAGATACGACGAGACCGAACGGTGGCTTGAACAGTTCGATCGCGGGACGCGTTCGACATTCGTGAATCTGAATAAATCGCAGGGCGAACTTCGTAGCAAAACGAAAGAGATCCATGCGAGATTAAGCGATGTGCGTCAAGACATYGAAAGGTTTGCGACGCGCGAAGCGCTCGGAGCCTCGATGAAATCTGTGACGACCGAGTCGGCGAAGTTGCTCGAATCGGTGGGCAAGGTTGCCAAGCAGATCGATCAGGCCGCGGGCGAGGCCAAGGAGATGTCTAGGTCTATCCGAGAGGTAAGAGAATCGGGTGAGATCATCGAGGCATCGGTCGATGCTGTCAAGAATGAATTGCAGAAACAATCACAAGAACTCGAGAATTCGATAGAAATAGTAAGCAATGATTTGCAAGCCAAATCAAAGCAACTCGAGTCTTCGATGGCGGATGGGTTTGGGGAACAAGAAAAAATCAGACAGGTCACGCTGCGGTCTGTGCAAGAAGAAACCAAAGAACAGATCGAATCGGTTGGCACACGAGTTGACAAAGATCTCACAGCGATTAGACGCACGGTTGATACGTCGGCTGCGCTCGCGTCGAGATTGCGGGGCGATGGATATGTTCAGTTTGCACGGCTTGTTAGTTCGGAATTTGTCGAAAAAATCAATGGTGATATTGGCAACAAACTCAATGTGAGCATTGAACCAAGCCAGGTTCGATATCTTGAGCGCAAGATTCAGCAAATCGAGGCAGTCTGTGAAGGCAGGCTGGCAACGACTTCTGAGGATGCGGTTGCTCGCGTGCTTGCGGCGCGGTCGTGCAAGGCTGACCAGTTGAAAATCCTAGAGATTGGCGTGCTCTTTGGTATTGGTGCGGCGATAATGCATACATCGCTCGTGCCGTTTTATAAACGCGTCGAGTTGTTCCTGCTTGATCCCTTCGACGGCTACTACGGGACCGAAAATCTGGATCCCCTCACTGGGCAGACGGTCACGCGGTCAGCCGTAGAGAGAAACATGAAACGGGCTGCGATCGATCCCGCAGATGTACATATATTCGAGGGATTTTCAACCGACGATGCCATTCTTAAAAAAATCAGAACAGCGGGACCGTTTGATGTGATTGTAATCGATGGCGATCACAGTTACGATGGGGTGAGGGCTGACTACGAGCGATACTCGGACTTGCTAGTCGATGGCGGGATCCTGATCGTTGACGACTACGGCTCAGAGGATTGGCCGGAGGTGACTCGGTATGTAGACGATGTACTGATGAAAGACGACCGCTTTGATCATATTGGCGTTCTTTCTCGCACCACGATTTTTCGACGGAATCAGAATGGGAAAGAGGTAGCGAAGAAAGTGGTAGCCAATACCAAGCGGCAGGAAACGCAAGAAACGAGTTTGCCCGTTGCCAAGGAGACCCAAGCATCTTCCAGTCTCTCGAATAAGATCGCAAAGAAAGTCGCAGCAAAGAAGGCATCAAAGAAGACCAGTTCAAAGAAGATCTCAAAGGCTAACCCCACGAAAAAGAAGGCGCAGCCAGCAAAGAAGCCGGTGAAACCGTTGGCAGAAGAAATTGCGGGTAAGCAGAAATCGGTTGCGGGTAGGGCAAGATGACCATCGCTGGCACAGACATCGCTTCGCCAGCCGCCCGTGTGATCTTAGATAGTACTTTCTCTGTGATGCTTAGCTCTAAGCCGGTGCATGTGTGACGCGGCTGTCGGCGGAATACCCGAATAAGCCGGTACTGAGTGTTGTCACGCCAGTGTTCAACGGCGAGGAATTTATCGCCAAAGCTCTTCGTTCTGTGCGCGAGGCCAGCTCGGCTGATGCTTTAATCGAGCACATCATAATGGATGCCGGTTCGACGGATCGTACGATGCAGATTGTCGAGGCCGAGAGACGGGTTCGTGGTTCCCCGATTTCTCTTGTTGTTTCTGAGTCGGACGGGGGGCAGGCCGATGCGATCAATAAAGGCTTTGCGCAAGCCCGGGGCGACTATCTTGCGTGGCTCAACGCCGACGATGTATTTGTACCATCGAAATTGCGCACAATGGTTCACATACTCAAAGAGTCTAAAGCAGATGTGGTTCTTGGGCGTTGTGTATTCGTTAATGTCGCTGGGAATGTCGTATATGCGCCAACGCCACCCGAGCCGGTGGCGCCCGGTGCGCTGCTCCGATTGTTATCGGGTTGGTACGCGGGACGATCCATAGTTCAGCCAGAGGCCTTTATCGCTCGGAGTGTGTTTGAGAGTGCGGGCGGGCTTGATACAAATCTTCACTACACGATGGATCATGAATACTGGCTTCGGCTGGCGCTGCGCGGCGCTACCTTTGAAAGCCATGACATGGTTGTAGCCAAACAGCTCGTGCATCCGGGGCAGAAGACGGCGGACAACGCAGCTGTGGTCCGAGAGCAGATACCGTACGCGGTGAACTATCTTGCTGAATCACCGGAATTGTTTGGAACCTCCGGCAGTCTGGTGAAGCGAGAGCTTGATTGTATTCAGAATAAACTGCAAGTGTACGATCTAATTGCCGCCTCGTTGCAACGCATCGTGCAGTCAGATGGGTATCAGTTGCCAGTATCACAGGATGCCGATGCCCGCGTTCTATCTCAATTAACAAAGAACGCAAAGCGGACCAAGACGACTTTGTGTGTGGCTCTGCGTGAGGATGAAATCAAGGCGGTGGTTGGCGCGGTTGGTCCGAGCGTGCCGCCGGTGGTTGTTGGAAGGCCAATAGAGGCTCCGGGCCTGTTTGACATCGTGGTTGTTCGGCGTCGCATGAATGCTCAGGTTGATTGGCGATCAGTCTCGGCGGCTTGTCTTCGAGAGAACGGGCTTTTGGTTATTCTTGGAGAACCCGACCCCAAGCGAGTTCGGCATATTACGGAACGTATCGGGGCAGAGCTTGCGAATCGGCTGACTTGGAATTCAAAGAACCTGATTACAGAATCTATGGACGCTGCAGAAAAAAATTCTAGCTCTTGCTGGCAACCCATTTGTGATACGAATTTGTGTGACGATTCTCTTGTTGAGGTCTCTGCGGTTTACTACGGCAAGCCTGCGGATCATCCGATGTTGGAGCTGGCTTCCAAACTCGCGATTTGTGATGAGCTCCAACCCTGGCGATCTGGTGTGTGGCGGTTAGCCTCTGTTCCCGGACCTAAATCGTAACACCTGTACCGATTGTGCCGCTTGCGCGCCACAGATCTGGGGTTCAAGGTTTCTCCTTCTGCCCGCTGCTTGTATCCATATATCGGAACTGACGACATCCATGCTGTTCGTGAATTCTGGTGCGCTGGGTGCGCACACAGCGTATGGAGCAGCTCATGTTCGGCAGAAAAAAGCGCAAGAACCAAGACCCAAAGAACAACACAGATGCAGGCAAGAAGCGTGCAGACTTTGGGATCGAGCCGCTCGAAAAACGAGTACTGATGTCGGCGAGTTGGGTTGATGCGGACACGGGCGAGGTCCAAGAGGGCCCGACCGCCGGCAATGATATCTTTACCGGCAGCGACCTCGCGGATGTAGTTAATGCTGGTGAAGGCAATGATTTACTCTCGGGTAACGATGGTGCCGACACGTTGATTGGCGGTGCAGGCGATGATGTGATCGCTGGTGGCGCTGGCAACGATGCGTTGTACGGCGGTGCTGGCGCTGATGCGTTGATCGGTGGCGAGGGCAACGACACGCTGTACGCGGACAGCTCTGACAAGCTTGATGGCGGCGCTGGCTACGACACAGTTCGCGCAGAAGCCGGCAGTGATGGCCCGGATGTGGTCAACATGAACGCCTCGAATGTTGAGAAGGTTGACCTGTACAACACGACGGGCGACAAGACAATCGATGCAACAGGGATGACCGACAACGCGTGGGTGCGTGGTGGTTCTGGCAACGACACGATCACGGGTGGCGATGGCGCGGATGTGCTTATTGGCGGTGCAGGCGATGATGTGATCGCTGGTGGCGCTGGCAACGATGCGTTGTACGGCGGCGAAGGTGCCGACACTGCGGTGTTCAGTGGAGACCGTTCGGACTACACGATTTCCATCAGCAGCAATGGGACTGTGACCCTGACTGACGATCGTGCCGGCTCGCCGGATGGTCAGACGGTCGTACAGGATGTCGAGAACTTCCGCTTTGCCAACGGCGAAGTCACTGCTAAAGGCCTGACGAATAATGCGCCAACGGACCTCGAATTCTCGGGGGCAACGATCGTTGAGAACGCAGCACCTGGCACAGTTGTCGCGACAGCTTCGGTTGTCGATGCCGACGCCGAGGACACACACACCTACGAGTTGACCAGCGACGCCGATGGCAGGTTTGAGATCGACGCCGACACCGGTGTTGTGACGGTTGCCGATGGTGCAGAACTCGATCACGAGACTGCCGACTCGCACGAAATCACGGTCAAAGTAACGGATGCCGACGGCGAGACCTACGAGGAGGCGATCACGATTGATGTCGCCGATGTGTTTGAGGCACCGGTGCTGGAGATGGCATCGGCCTCGGGTGTTGAGGATCAGCCGATCGAGTTGTCGATCGACATCGGGGATCTCGAAGCGGATACGCAGTACACCGTGACGATCTCGAATGTGCCCGAGGGCGGTTTGCTCTCTGATGGCACCGCCAACGATGACGGGACATGGACGCTCACGCCTGCGCAGCTTGATGGCCTGGAGTTGAATCCGCCGGCAGACTTTAGCGGCGACTTTGATCTTGACATCGAGGTCACGGCTATACATGGTACCGAGTACATATTCAATGAATCATTCAACAATGAAAACAGTGGCAACGGACAGTTGAACTACAACCAGTTCGACAACTGGCAGGTTGATGAAGGCACAGTTGATGTCATCGGCGAAGGCACCAACTGGGATTTGCAGGAAGGCAACGGGCTGTACCTCGACATGGACGGCTCGACAGGCAACGGCRGGACGATCTCGCTGAAGGATCCACCGGTACTCGAGCCGGGTATATACGAACWTTCGATTGATATGGCGGGCAACAACCGCGGGAACCAGACGGATGTGCTGTCAATCACCGCGGGCGATGGTTTGGTTGATGCCGAGTTCCAAGTTGAATGGGATCAGGGTTTCCAGACCGTTACCATTGTGGTCGAGATTACCGAGCCGACCGAGTTTGATCTGACCTTTGCACACTCCGGCGGCGACAATGTCGGCATCTTGCTGGACAACATCCGTATCAGCGAGGTCGATGGCGACACGCCGACAGGTGTGGTTCAGCACGACACGCAGATCGAAGCTGAGACAAGCACGACGCATACGGCGAGCGGGACGCTCTCGGTTAGCGTTGAAGCTGCAAACGACGCACCGACTGATATTACTTTCACCGGCGGCACGGTTTCCGAGAACGCGACTGCCGGGACGGTCGTAGCGACGGCCTCGGTGGTCGATGCCGACGCGGGCGACACGCATTCGTACGAGCTGACCGGCGATGCCGACGGTAAGTTCGTGATCGATGCTGACACGGGTGTTGTGACGGTCGCCGATGGTGCTGATCTGAACTATGAGGCTGCTAACGCGCACGAGATTACCGTACAGGTGACAGATTCCGAGGGCGAGGTTTACGAAGAAGCAATTACGATCGACATCGCTGATGTTGATGAAGCTCCGGTCATCAACGCGGGTGCGGATATCACAGTCAACGACGGCGACATGGTTACGCTTGGTGTCAATGTTCGTACCGCTGACATGGTTGATTTCGACTCGGTTAATGTCGATTCCTACGGCGGCGCAAGTCAGGATGTGAGTCTTAGCGTCGAGACGAATGGCGACATGATCAGCATGGAAGGTAACGGTTGGAAGTCTGTTGATTTCGAGTACACCATCACCGAAGATACGATCCTTGAGTTCCAGTTCAAGTCAGATGCTGAGGGTGAGATCCATGGCATTGGCTTCGATTCAGATGCTGCGATCGGTGCCAACCAAACTTTCCGTCTTCACGGGACGCAGGACTGGGGCATCGATATGTCCTCGGACTATGAGGGGCGCGATGGCGAGTGGGTGACATACAAGATCCGCGTCGGCGACCACTTCCAAGGTGACTTTGATCGCCTGACCTTTACCAACGATCACGATGCCGGAAGCAAAGACGGCGACAGTGCGTTCCGGGGGATCAAAGTCTACGAAGGCGGGGCGAGCCAGGTACAGTCTGCAGATCTTGAATACTCTTGGGAGCAGATAAGCGGGCCAACGGTGACGCTTGATGATCCGACATCCTCGACACCAACATTCGAGTCGCCACCGGTGGACTCTGATAGTGATGTTGTGTTCCGCGTAACGGTAACAGATGGGGACTACTCAAGTGTTGATGATGTGACGGTGCATGTTGTGTCTGTAAACGATGTGCCAGAGATCAGTGCAGGTGAGGACTTATCTGTCAACGAGAACTCGCCGGTGTCGCTCTCGGTTGAGGTAAGCGACGGGCCGCAGGCGATCGACTTTGACGCAACGGGTGTTGATTCTTATGGTGGCGCAAGTCAGGATGTGAGCCTCAATGTCGAGACCGATGGCGACATGATCAGCATRGAAGGCAACGGCTGGAAGTCTGTTGATTTCGAGTACACCATCACCGAAGATACGATCCTTGAGTTCCAGTTCAAGTCCGACAGCGAGGGTGAGATCCACGGCATCGGCTTCGATTCCAATGATGGGATTGGCGCCAATCAAACCTTCCGCCTTCACGGCACGCAGGACTGGGGCATCGACATGTCCTCGGACTACGAGGGGCAGGACGGCGAATGGGTGACCTACAAAATCCGCGTCGGCGACCACTTCCAAGGTGACTTTGATCGCCTGACCTTTACCAACGATCACGATGCCGGAAGCCAGGACGGCGACAGCGCCTTCCGCGGGATCAAGGTCTACGAGAACGGCGAAGGCGCTGCCGCATCGGACAATCTTGAATACACATGGGAACAGATCAGCGGGCCGACGGTGACGCTCGATGATCCCAACGCGACGACTCCAAACTTCGACTCACCGGCGGTTGACAGTGACACGGATCTCGTGTTTAGGGTGACCGTGCGCGATGGCGAAGACTTTAGAACCGATGAGGTCACGGTCCATATTGCAGCGGTGAACGATGCGCCAGAAGCCATTACCTTTACCGGCGGCTTGGTCGCAGAAAACGCGGCTGCCGGGACACCTGTTGCGACCGCCGCCGTCGTTGATGTGGATGGGAATGACACCCATTCGTACGAACTTGTCGGTGATGCGGGCGGCAGGTTTGAGATCGACTCGGCAACTGGTGTTGTGACTGTCGCCGACGGCGCGGGCCTGGACCACGAGGCGGCGGGTTCGCACGATGTGACGGTGCGCGTGACCGATTCTGGTGGCTTAGCGATTGAGCAATCGCTGACGATCGATGTTGGCGATGTCAACGAGATTCCGACGCTGCTGGAAATGACCGGCGGCGAGGTGGCCGAAGGCGTAGCTGGGGCCATCGTCGGTCAGCTTGATCTTGTTGATGCGGACGACGGCGACACCGCCGAGTTCGCGGTGAGCGATGCACGGTTCGAGGTGACCAGCGATGGCGTGCTCAAGCTGCGCGAGGGCGTGTCGCTGGACCACGAAGCTACGCCGACGGTAGAAGTCAATGTGATCGGCACGGACAGCGACGGCAACTCGATCGACTCGACATTCCAGATCACCGTGAATGATGTCAATGAAACGCCGATCAGCGTTGAGTTTACCGGCGGCACAGTCGCCGAGAACGCGACGGCTGGTACGGTGGTTGCATCCGCGAGTGTGACAGATGTTGACGCTGGCGACACCCATTCGTACGAACTCGTCGGCGACGCCGATGGGAAGTTTGTAATCGATGCCGACACGGGCGTGGTGACGGTCGCCGACGGCGCGGGCCTGGACCACGAGGCGGCGGGTTCGCACGATGTGACGGTGCGCGTGAC
>NVSP01000029.1 GCA_002732755.1 Phycisphaera sp. | reverse complement strand
TCGACCAACACCAAGCCGATACAAGATCGTGATCGAAGACAACGCGTTCCCTTCAGACTCGTACGCGGTCGGTTCGCAGGTTGAGTTCCACGGCTTTGCAATCGACGAAGCGGTCATCCGACTCAAGCCACGCGAGGGCGAACACACGCTGCGAACAGCCGATGTATGTGAATTACTCGAACGAGAAGGCGACAGTATCGCTCTTGTCATGCTCGGCGGCGTGAACTATCTCACGGGCCAATTCATGGATATGAAAACGCTCACAGGTGTTGGCCGGGAGCAAGGCTGCGTGGTTGGTTGGGATCTTGCGCACGCGGCGGGCAATGTGCCGATGCAGTTGCACGACTGGGGCCTCGACTTCGCGGCGTGGTGCAACTACAAATACATCAACGCCGGCCCGGGCGCCATCGCTGGCGCGTTTGTACACGAACGGCACCACGACACAGATCGGCCTCGCTTTGCCGGCTGGTGGGGCAACGATCCGGTTTCCAGATTCAAGATGGAGGCTGAGTTTATTCCCGAACACATCGCCGATGCGTGGCAGTTGTCGAACCCGCCGATCCTCGCGATGACGCCGCTGAAAGCATCACTTTCGATCTTTGATGAAATAGGAATGGACAGACTCAGAGAGAAATCAACCCAACTGACCGGCTATATGGAATCGCTCATCACCCAGCGTTTGGATGGCAGGGTCGAGATCATCACGCCAATGAATCCAAACGAACGAGGATCACAGCTCTCGCTTGTCGTTCACGGCGATGTTTCTGGCATCCGGGATATGCTGGAAAGCCGGGGCGTGGTCGCCGATTTCCGCGAGCCAAATGTCATCCGCGTAGCACCCGTGCCGATGTATGTTTCGTACCATGATGCCTGGCGTTTTGTTGATGTGCTCCATGAACTTGTGAACTGAATCGAGACACAATGAGCACTGCAACACACGAAACACATATCGCGATCGCCGGGGCCGGGCTTGTCGGTTCGCTTCTGGCATGCCAACTAGGTAGACGCGGCTATCGGGTCACCCTGTGCGAACGAAGGCCCGATGCCCGAATCGACGGGTTTATTGGAGGACGCTCGATTAACCTTGCGCTCTCGTGCCGAGGGATAGCGGCGCTCGAACAGGTCGACTGCGCCGAGAAAGTACTGAGCAATKCGATCCGCATGCCGGGGCGAATGCTGCACGACGAATCGGGAGCCCTGACCTTTCAGCCCTACAGCAACAACCCCGCCGACGCGATTCACTCTGTCTCCCGCGGCCAACTCAATATTACACTTCTCGAAGAAATCGCAAAATTTACAAACATAGTCACGCGGTTTGAGTGCCGGTGCGTTGGCGCGGATCTGCAGAGTCCGGCACTCCTTGTTGAAAACGCTTCCGGTATGCAGGAACGCATCGAGGCAGACTATGTCATCGGTTGCGACGGTGCGTTCTCTGCGGTGCGCACAGCGATGCAAGTACAGGACAGGTTTTCATACTCACAACAGTACCTCGAACACGGCTTTAAAGAACTGCATATCCCGCCCGCAAGCGATTGCGGCGTCGCCCCAGATCTGCACAACGGTTTTGCGATGGACCCATTTGCGCTGCACATCTGGCCGCGCGGGCACTACATGATGATCGCGTTACCAAACGCCGRTCGGACCTTTACCTGCACACTCTTTTGGCCATTTGACGGACCAGAAAGCTTTACAGAGCTTGATAACCGTGGCAAGATTTTGCCGTTCTTTGAGCTGCGTTTCCCGGATGCCGCAAGGCTTATGCCAACGCTTGTTGATGACTACACACGCAACCCAATCGGCTCGCTTGTCACAGTTCGGTGTTCACCTTGGCACAAGAATAGCAAGACACTGCTGCTCGGTGACGCGGCCCACGCGATTGTGCCGTTCTTCGGGCAGGGTATGAACGCGGGCTTTGAGGACTGCCGCGTTCTTGACGAAATGATCGAGGCGCACAACGGAGACCTTTGCAATGTGTTCAGTGAGTTCTCTCAAAGCCGGATCGAGAACACCGGAGTCATCGCCGATCTTGCGCTGCAGAACTTTGTCGAGATGAGAGATAGCGTTGCAGACCCATCGTTTCTGCTGCGAAAGCGCGTCGAACGCGCCCTTCAATCGTTAGATGCTGAGAAGTACAAGCCTCTGTACAACCTCGTGAGTTTCTCCAACATGCCGTACGCCAAAGCCAAGGAAATGGGCGACGCAACAGTCATGCTTGCGCAACAGATTACGAATCAGATACATGTTGAACGAGGCCAGAACATGACAGACGCTGTGCTTGCTGAGTGTGTATCCGCGTGTATAGCTTCCACCGAGACGACGACATGATCTATGATATCACACCCCCGGTCACGCCAGAAACCGCTGTTTTTCCGGGTGATACCGCTATGTCACGAGAGGTTCTTCTTGACATGAAGAACGGCGATGCCCTGACGCTCTCGACATTGAGGGGGACAGTACACCTCGGGGCCCACGCCGACGGGGCCAATCACTACGGCATGGATGCGCCATCAATCGACGAGATGCCGATTGATCACTATCTCGGCATGTGCGAAGTTATTGATTGTGAAGACGCAGCAAGTCGTCGGTTGTTGATTCAGGATCTACGCCAGCCCGTTGATGCCGAGCGGATCCTCCTTAAAACAGGAACATGGCCTGACTCAACCACATTCAACACAGACTTTGCCGGGCTGTCGGTCGAACTTGTTGAGCACCTAGCGTCGCGAGGGGTTCGCACCATCGGCATAGACACACCGAGCGTTGATGTTGCCGACTCGAAGGATCTGCCTGCGCACCGAGCCATTCTCAAGCATAAAATCGCGATTCTTGAATGTTTGGATCTGACGGGTGTTCCGGCGGGTGCATACGAGTTGATCGCGCTGCCGCYCAAACTCGTCGGCTTCGATGCAAGCCCCGTCCGGGCTGTGCTGCGCACCATCGATTAATCAATGGTGGCGATAACTTTGAGTTCGACCGCGATCGGCGCGCTGCCGCCTTGGGGCAACCGTGATATCTCGATCGTGGTGCGAGCGGGGTTCGGGTTTCCATTGCCTGCAAAGTATTCCGCGTAGACCCGGTTGTACACATCAAAGTCCCGCGGAATATCGGTCAAAAACGCGAGTACATCGACGATGTTCTCCCATCGGCTTCCGGCATCTTCGATTACGGCTCTGATGTTGTCAAAGCAGCTTCGACATTGCGCCTCGATGTCGTAGTCTGTCATTATTCCATTGGCATCGAGCGTCACGCCCGGTATATCCAATGAGCCGCGTTGGCGTGGACCGACACCGGAAAGAAACACGAGATTGCCAACTCGTCTTGCGTGCGGGTAGGCTCCCACCGGCTCCGGCGCACGCTTACTGTCAATGCTATCGGCCATCGTTCGTTCCTTAGAGTTTTACACAGACATTCTTCGGTTCGGTAAAGAATCGCAAAGCTTCCGTGCCGCCTTCGCGTCCAACGCCCGATGCCTTTGCACCGCCAAAGGGCGTGCGCAGATCGCGCAGCATCCAGCAGTTTACCCACACAATCCCCGCTTCGATCGCTTGTGCCACTCGGTGCGCCCTCGACACATCACGAGTCCAAATCATCGCTGCAAGACCAAACGCTGTGCTGTTGGCAAGCTCAACCGCTGTTTGCTCGTTCTTAAATGTCGCAATGGTCACGACCGGACCAAATATCTCGTTCTGTTGTATTTCGCACTGCATATCAAGATTCGTGATAATCGTTGGTTCATAGAAATAACCGTCATTGCAGCGCGGTGAATCCGGTGCGTACCGCTTGCCACCGGTGAGCACCTTGCCACCGAGTTCCTTCGCTCGATCAACCATCCCGGCCACCTTCGCCAGGTGCTCCCTTGAAACCAACGCTCCAAACTCGACACCATCAACAGAAGGATCGCCCAGCCTAATCTTGCGGGTGCGTTCAACGAGACGGGCCGAGAACTCCTTGGCGATTGACTCTTCAACGAGTATGCGTGCGCCGCAGAGGCAGATCTGTCCTTGGTTGCTAAACGCGCCTCGGCACGCGTTTTCAACGGCTTGGTCAAGATCCGCATCGGCAAAGATGATATTTGGGTTTTTTCCGCCAAGTTCAAGACTCACCCGTTTGAGCATCCCGCCGGCGGTTGCACCGATCCATTTCCCGACCGCTGTCGAGCCAGTAAACGAGATCGTTGGTATATTCTGATGTTCGACAATTGCTTTACCACATGGATCACCCAGCCCATGCACGATGTTGACAACGCCCGGGGGGAACCCCGCCTCGGTGATCAGTTCGCCGAGCAGGTACGCGGTCATCGGCGTAACCTCGGCAGGCTTGGCCACGCAGGTGTTGCCTGTTGCTATGGCGGGCGCAATTTTCCAAGAGAGTAGATAGAGAGGCAGATTCCACGGGGAAATAAGCCCCGCAACCCCGCGAGGCTTTCGGAGCGTGTAGTTGATCGCCTGCCCATCGGTGTCGTGCGATGTGGATTCCGAATGCAGAATCGCGCCGGCAAAGAACCTGAAGTTTGCGGCTGCTCTTGGGATGTCGACTGTTCGAGCAACACCAATCGGCTTGCCGGTATCGCATGACTCGGCCTTGGTGAGCCTCGTTAGATCACGCTCGATCAAATCGGCGAGCGTGTACATGTATCCTGCGCGTCGTTCTGCTGTGAAACCGGACCACTCGGGAAACGCTGACTGCGCGGCCTCGTACGCGTGCTGCACATCGGCACCCGTCGATGCGGGCGATTGTGTGTACACCTTTCCTGTTGCTGGCTCAAACACATCGAGCCATTCACCATCCACAGGATTTACAAACTCACCCGCGATGTAGTTCTGCAGCTTCTTCATGTACACATACTACAGCGTGGGGAGCCTACCGCCATCGACGGGGATATTGACCCCGGTGATGTACG
Source organism: Phycisphaera sp. (assembly GCA_002732755.1). GTDB lineage: Bacteria > Planctomycetota > Phycisphaerae > Phycisphaerales > UBA1924. The sequence goes on along the minus strand of NVSP01000029.1, from coordinate 12,472 downwards.
CCGCAGCGGGTGATGCGAGAAAGGCAACCGCAGCCGCGACTTCCTCGGCCTTTCCGAGCCGGCCCGCGGGGATCGATGCGATCGCTGATTCCAGGACCTGTTCCGGTGTCTTGCCGAGTTTCTCGGCTTTGGCCTTGAACAACTGCGAAAGACGAGCCGTATCGGTGAAACCGGGCAGAACATTATTCACGGTGATGTTGTCCGGCGCAAGCTCGGTTGCGATCGTCTTGGCCCAACTGGCAACGGCCCCTCGGATTGTGTTGGACACGCCAAGCCCCGGGATCGGTGCTTTCACGCTGGTCGAGATGATGTTGATGACCCTGCCGTACTTTGAAGCCCGGAAACCTGGCACTAGGAGTTGTACTAATTTTTGATTATTTATGAGGTGGGCTTTAAAAGCATCCAAGAATTTATCGCCACTGGCATCGATTGCCTTACCGCCGGGAGGGCCGCCGGTGTTGTTGACAAGGATCTGCCAGCGGTTGTTCGAAGCGATGGCGCCGGATACCGCCGCCGACACGCTGGCCGGTTCGGAGAAATCCGCCGCGATCCAGTCATGGTTCTGGTCATGCTCGCGGGGCAGCTCGGCGCACACAGATTCCAGACGCTCGGCGTTGCGGGCAAGGAGCGTGACCTCTGCCCCCATCTCGGCAAGCGCAACCGCTGTGGCGCGCCCGATGCCTTGGGTCGATCCGCAGACGAGCGCTCGTTTGCCTTTGAGTGACCAATCCATTCTTAATCCTTTAATTGTCATTGTGCTGAATAGTTACACCATGAGGTCCGTCATGTCGCTATAGCTATCGATACCAGTGTTTCTGTACTGTTTAGCGATCGTAGGCATTGGTTCTGCGCGGCATTCTGGGGATGGGTTTGATCCACGCTTGCCCGTTTCTCATCAAAAAAAGCCCCTCCCGGTCAAGGAAGGGGCGTGGTGAATCAGTGTTGTATAACGGCTACACCCCGAGGGTTACGGGCAGCCGATATTGTAGTTGGCGATCCATGCGGTGAAATCGGTTGGGCTGATCATCCCGTCGAGGTTCTGGTCCGCGACAGCTTCATTGCCCGAGTTGAACGCCGCGATCCATGCCGTGAAGTCGGTTGGAGTGACCGCGCCGTYGCGGTTGGTGTCGGCGAGGCAATAGCCGCCCGCGGGGACGACGAGYCCCTTGATAACGACATCGTCGACATTCCAGCCGGGGTAGGTCACCGAGCCGTCGGTCGTGCCCATGATCCAGCGGAGTTGGAATGCCGCGTTGCTGTCGCCTTGGGCCGAGACATCGAAGCTCTGAGCGAGCCACGAGCCGTCGGTGAATGAGCCGTCGGTGTGGTCCCAGATCTGCTGCCAAGCTGTGCCATTGAAGGCTTCGATGGAAGCTTGGTCATATGTCGAGCTTTCGACGCCGAGCCATCTCTGGAACTCGAGCGTGACCTGCGTCGCTGCGGAAGCGTCAATGGCTCCGGTGGTCAGTGCGAACTGTGGCATGTTGTCGGTGTAGTCGCCGGCGAGGTTGTAGCCATAGACGTTTGCACCGGTTGCGCCCGCGGTCGGGTCGCCATCGATGCCCTGTGGCACACCAAACGCCCATTGCCCCTCGGTGGTCCAGCCCGGRTCGGTGTCCATGTTGAACTCGGCGATGGTTGCCCTGCCGACATTCATCGTTGTCACGCCGATGGGCGAACTTGCACCGTCGTTGGTGGAGTAGTCGAACACATCGACACCCGCGTACGCAAGGTCTGGCCGGTATGTGACGGTATCGCCGGGCAGGGTCGTCGGCACCGTTGTGATGCGAGCGYCGCCTGCGATGAAGATGTCACCGKWKRCGGSSWSSKSMWCNATGAYSKAYSWSWWSSGSSYRYTYGCSSYRKYMSSSTYSWGYMCRWWRKYYRRYWSWSSGKYKKYTKGKMSATCGWCRRKSMKGTSGTTTGCGATTGGGAGGCAGCCTCCGGTTTGCGAGGCGATCCTAAGCTCCCACGAGTTGAGGGTGCCCGTGTCGCTGCTGGCATTATCACTGACTCTGAGCGTCCATGCGCCTGCTGCAAACTCGGTTTCGTAGTCTGCGAGGATGCCCGGCCCGTCTGGGGTAGCGCCCCCGTCGTCGTCGTATGTTCGGATGAGGTTGTCGTCGCCGCCGCCGGTGCGATCGTGCATACGGACTACGGTGCCCTGCGGCGAGATCAATTCGACAATCAGGTCACCCTGGTATGTGTGCGAGATATCGATCACGAGATCAAGATCTGCGATGCAGTATGAGTCTGGCACATCGATGGTGGTTTCATAGCTTTGGTTGTCACCAATCGCGATCGCGGGCGAGTCAGAGTAGAGGAACCTGCCGACATCGAGCGAGACATCGCGGGTCGTGTCACCAATTGAGCCTTGGACATTGTCGAAGTCGACGAGGCCGGTGTAGAGGCTGTTGGCGAGCGAACCGGCGTTGCCGCCGATGCCAATGGTAACGGCTGCCATGTCACCGACACCATTGAGGTTGATGCCGGTTGCGCCCGCTGTGCCGTTGACCGTGATCCACGGCTGGCTTGGTGTGATGTCAACGGTGACCGGTGTTGGGCGCGTGCTTGTGATGGTGTAGACCTGCGTGCCTGTGAATGGCCCACCGTTTGGGCCGCCCGTGACAAGGCCGCTGGCGGGGTCGATGTCGATCCCGGTCTGACCGATTTCGAGCGTGCTGACCAGTAAGAGGTCGCGGCCGTTGGTGATGTCTTGCAAGTCGATGGTTGTGCTGTAGATGCCCGCAGCAAGCCCAGCGGCCCCCGAGAGCGAGGCGTTGATTGTCACCTGACTGCCACCGGGCACGGTGCCCAAGACGGGGCCAGCCCCACCGTTGAGCAGAACAGCGTGCCCGCCGCCGGCAGCGATGGAGACGCTGTAGTCAGCGGGGTCTTGAGTCGGGTTGTCGATCGTGATCGAGAAGTTCTCATCATTGAACGGCCCGCCGACGAGACCGACATGTGTGATGCCGCCGGTTGGTGTGAACTGCAACCCAAGCTCTGGGACAGCGCTTGCAAAGGCTGTGGTCTTGCTTATTTCTTCCCAGCCCGGGCAGCCCGTATCCGGGCAGACATTGCTGAGCAGGCAGCCGCCGGGACCAGAGACATAGTCCTGGTTGCCTCGGACGAGAATGCCCTCGATGACGCCGGTGGTTTGGCTGACGACCATTGAGCCTGAGTTGCCGCCGTAGGCATCAACATTGGCCATGAAGTATGGCGTGGTGCCGTTGGGGTCCATGACTTGCCCGCCGTCTTCGATCTTCTTTGGGAGGACTGCGGGGTGTCCGACCATGACGAGCGGATCATTGAGTACTGCTACACCCGTTCTTCTGATCGGAAGCGGTGTTCGCCCTGAGACTGCGCGATCAACCCGGCAAACCGCGTGGTCCTGACCGCTACCGAGTGCGTGGTCGATCATCGCGGTCAGGAAGTAGATATTCTCAGCGGGGACGACGATCTCGGGATCGGCGCCGGGGCCGATGCCCGCGGCTTGCTGATCGAACCCAAAGATAAACGCCAGCGAACCGACATCGCCCGGACTGGCGCAATGGCCAGCGGTCACAATAATGTCGGTGCCGACGAGAAAGCCTGAGCAGAAACCGATTTGCATCTGGTTGTAGTACGGCTCGTCGGTACACGCCGCTGTCCAGCGGGCGGTGCTGAGCGAGTATGTTCCATCACCGTTGTCGGTCAGTTCGCTCGTGCTGACGACAACAACCGCTGCCTGTGCGATACCGAGCAGGAACGGGTCGGAAACTTCGTACACATCTCTGCGGTCGTCGGTGCCGTAGATAATCCGGTCTTGATAGCCGGTATACCTTGTTTGTGAATAGATATCGTTGACCTCGGCTCGGCGGACATCGACGGGCATGAGGTTCTTGAGATCCTCATCTTTGAGTCCATCCTGCCCCATCGCCTGGCCTGCAACGGCGGCAACAACAATTGCAGAAACGATTTTCATCGAATACATTGGGAATCCCTCTCGGTTTATCGGCGGCTGCGCAAACCGTCCGTTCAGACACCTAAACGGTGGAGTATAACCGGATCTGGTGGTTCCCTCAAGGTTTCGAGTTGACATGCMCCCCGACTTTACACAGTTTCTGGTCTTTGTACCGTGTGATCGGACCCGCTCGCATCAATGCGAAGCGTGATCGTGGCCTTCGTGAGAGCCGTGGTCTTCGTGTGAATCATGGCCGCCCATGCCGTGGTTGTGCCCCTCGGCCAGCCCGAGCAAGACGGCAACACCAATTCCAGCAGCGAGCGCGAGCGTGAGTGCGAGGCGGTGGTGTGAGTGAAACTGAACCTCTGGCATCAGGTCGGCAAGAGCGACACATATAAAGGCCCCAGCGCAGAACGCCATGGCGATGCCTGCGATTGTTGTGCCGTGCTCGCCAGCGCCCATCAGCCCGAGATAGGCACCCCACGCGGCCAACGGTGCGATAATCGCATAGAGAATGTTGACCTTCATTCGGCGTTTCTCGTGGCTGCCCATCATCGCGGTGATCGCCATCGCATCGAGTGGCTTGTGGAGCACGACGATGATCAGCACCATGAGTCCGGGAACCCCGTGCCCGGCTTCGAGTTTGACGGCCGAGGCGAGTGCCACACCATCAACGACGMTGTGCAGCGAAAGCCCTGCCARGAGAGTCACCCATCGCACCGCWCCTGAKCCMGTGTTKGCCTCGTGCTCRTGGTCACACGCAGAGTGCGGCTTGATGCCGGGTTCAACGCCGTGGATATTCAGGAACCGCATAAGCAGGAAGACAGTGACCATTCCGATGAGCACGAGCATTGCTGCTTTGTCGATCGAGCCGAGCATCACGACCGAGTGTGGCAAGAGGTGGAGGACCGCCACACCGAGCATGAGTCCGCTGATAAAGCTGAGTGCGAGCTGCATCCGCAGGTGCGTGGCCTTGAAAATCATCGGGAGCAAACCGCCCACCAGTGATGCAAGGATCAGGAGCGGAGTTGCGATCGCAAGCACAAGCCAGCCGGACATAGCGTGGTCCCTTTCAATCAGATAAGCATGAGGCTATCTGCCAAGCAAGCCGGGTGTCAATCGGCTGCCCCTCTGGATGTCCAGATCCGCCAATCGGCTGCGTGCTTGAAGTCTTCGGGGTGGACTGCACGCGTAAGTTCTTTGGTTTCAAAGCCAGCCAAGGGGTCTTCATCTTCGGGAACATCGACGCTTGGGATCGCAAAGACGACCGAGCCGCCGGTTGCGAGCAGTTCTGTGCATGATTCAAGGAGATCGCCAAAGGCGGGCCTGATCTGGTCCGAGTCGGCATCGCTGAGCACGCAGAAAATCAAGTCAAAGCGTTCATCTTCATCGCACGAATCGACCGCGGTGATCGGATCTCCGGTTTCGAGTTGCACCTTGGCAGGATCGATATTATTGAGTGCGAAGTYCTTTTTGAGCCTTGCCAGGGCGTGCTCGTTGGGTGCCCACGCCGTCAGGATTTGGCATTGGTCTGCGACTGTTTCAGCGAGCACGCCGGGGCGTGCGGTGAGGTCGAGCACCTTGGCGCCGTCGGCTCGTCTTGCGACCCACACCCGCAACTCACGGAGCGACAACTCGAAGCCCGGGTCRTGCTGGTCGCCGGGYCTGACCTCGTAGCGCGTGCCTCGTTCGGTCATGACGATCGGGTCGGCAGGTCGTTGGACGGATGCGTTGGCGTGGATGCAATGGACCGCGTTGTCTTGGAGTTCCAAGGCTTGGCCAGCAGCCTTTGCGATGGCTTCGAGTGTGTTGAACCGGTGGGCCGAGTATTCGCGCCCTGAGATTCCACAGTCGAAAACGCGGAGCGAGTCTGCGAAGCGGTCGATCGTAAAATCGATCCCGAGGACTTGGCCTTCAAAGAGCCTGTAGGCGTGGACATCGTCTCGCTCTGGCCACTTGCGGAGGTGCCTTGCGCGTTTGACTAGCCCGGACCTGAACGACTCGATCGCCTGCGGGTTGACGCTGGACACGAACGCGGGCGAATCTTCATTTCTTGGTTCGAATTGGTAGAGCGTACACTGGATTTTGGCGTTGTAGAGCTTGCGTCTGCGGGTGGCGCTTTGGCCGATGATTGGCTCGAAGTCGTCGCCCCCGAGGAAGATGCCGTGGGACCATGTCGTCAATCTTGCAAGGACCGCGGGCAGGTCTCGCTGGATGCGCTKYGCYTCKKCTTCYTCGCCGATWCGGATGCCGTAGGGCGGGTTGGTGATGATCCAGCCGTGGCCCAAGTCGCTTTCGAGTTCGCGGYAGTCGCGAAGCTCGAAACGGACGAGGTGCGCCACGCCCGCAGCCTCGGCGCAGCGGCGAGCCAGCCCGATGGCTTGGGGGTTGATGTCGCTTGCAATGATCGGCGCGATGCCCTCGTCGTTGACTGCTTCTGCTGCAAGCTCGCGCTCACGCTCCCAGATCGAAGCGTCGATCCAAGGCCAGTTCTCSGCSGCGAASGAKCGRTGCAGGCCCGGCGCTCGGTTGCTTGCGAGCATCGCCGCTTCGATGGGGATGGTGCCGCTGCCACAGAACGGGTCGATCAGGGGCGTGTCCCTACGCCACCGGCAGATCATGACCAGAGCAGCCCCGAGCGTTTCCTTGAACTGCCCCACTTGCGAGCGTTGGCGGTAGCCCCGTTTGTGCAGGCCCGCGCCGCTGGTGTCGAGGCTGACGGTCACATCGGTGCCAAGAATTGAAACATCGACAACGATGTCATCGCCCGATTCGTCGAGCGTGCCACCTTTGCCGGCAATCGCATCGACTATGGCTCGTTTGACGATGGACTGCGCCGAGCGGGCGCTTGTGATGGGCGAGCGGACCACGCCGACGCGCACGATGATCTTGGAGTTTTCGGGGACATGGCTCTGCCAATCGATCGCAACGATACCCGCGTAGAGGTCGTCAAAATCGACGGCTTGGAACCGGCTCATGACAAGCAGCACGCGGTCGGCTGCGCGGAGGTGCAGGTTGGTGCGCACGATGGCTTTGGCGTCGGCGGTGAACGCGAGCCTGCCGGGGGTGCTTCCCTTGGCTTCGTAACCCAGGCGCGCCAGTTCCCACTTGACGGTCGCTTCTATACCGAAGGCCGCGGTCGCGATGAGCTCGATTGAATCTTCGGTGGTGCTCATCGGTCGCGTGTGAGCACCGCGTCGGCGAGCAGTTCGAGAACCGCGCGTGCCGGGGTTTCGGCCAGCGGCGCGAGCGCCGTCTTGGCYTGGGCGACCAATGACTCGGCGGWCGACTTTGCGTAGCCGAGCGAATCGGTCTTGGCGAGTGCTTCGACGATTGCMTTGGCGCTGGTGGTTGCATCTTCGCCCGAGCCGGATCGTTCGGAGGCTTCTTCGAGCAGAGTCAGTGAGTGCGCCCTTGTGTCCGCAGAAAGATTGGCGAGGTGGTGGATGAGTGGGAGCGTGAGCTTTCCTTTTTGGAGGTCCCTGCCGAGGGTTTTACCGACGACTTCTTCTGTGCCGAGCAGGTCGAGTAGGTCGTCCTGGACCTGGAAGGCGACCCCGATGGATCTGCCGAAAGTGTCCATTGTTGCCTGGATGCCCTCGCCTGCGCCGCCGGCGCGAGCACCGAGGCGGGTGCATGCCCCGACGAGCGCTGCGGTCTTGCCTTCGAGTACTTCGTAGTAGGTCGCTTCATCGAGCGAGAGGTTGTCGCGGTTTTGGAGCTGGAGCAATTCGCCCTCGCAGAGTTCCATGCTGACTTTGCCGATGATGCGCGAGGGCTCGGGGTCGTCAAGACTCGCGCACAATCGAAACGATGCAGCGATCAGGTAGTCACCCAGCAGGACCGCGGCTTCGTTGCCGGCTTTGTCGTTGATGGTCTGGGCACGCCTTCTGATCTGGGCATCATCGAGAATGTCGTCGTGGACGAGCGTCGCCATGTGGACCATCTCAACGACGGCTGCCAGCTTGAGCAGGTCACTCGGCGGCGGCTGGTCCGTCGATGCACCGCACGCAGCACCCGAAACAAGCACAAGCGTTGGGCGGAGCATCTTGCCACGGAACCGTTCGACATGTTTGCACAGGTCGGCGACCGCTGGGACATCAGAATGCAGCGCCCGCTCGATCTCATCGATCACATCAACAAGCCCATCAAGCACCCATTGCTGGATGCTGCTCAGTTCGCTCGGGATATCGAGAACTTGTTTCACAGCGACCGGTCCCCCGCTTGGTTAGCTTTGCTTTTTCTTCTGGGAGACGATGTAGCAGATGAACGCGAGGTCGGCTTCGCCCTGNATNSWWGSCNWYGMMCTMGCCSWKRMMCNKCTKCNNTTSGNMRTCYGSSWMKRWRSMKTSYCARKAWMYKSYGAMAWMCYMWRAGNSYGYTTCAGCGAGAAGCTCGCGGATCTCGGGGAGTGTCCAGAGCCTCCAGGTGTACTCGAAGGCGTTTTCCATTTTGGAGCCGTCGGGGAACTTGAAGTGGATTTTGCAGTGCATCTCGCCGGTGATGGGGTTGTAGCTGTTCTGGTCCCAGATGTATTTGAAGTGTTTGCTGACCTTGCGGGTTTCTTCTTGTTCGCACATGGCTTCGGAGCCGCCGTAGAAATCGCACATGAAGAGGCCGTCGTCAGGGAGTGAATCGAGAACGGATGTGAAGTATTCACGCAGCCCATCGCGTGTCTGGAAGATCCAGTAGCTGAAGTTCATAGCGAGGACGATGTCGGCGTTCTGCCCCTCGGGGCCGGTGGCTCGGACATCTCGTTCGAGAAGTGTGACCCGGTCGGCATCTTCGGGACTGAGTTTGACGAGGTTGTGGTCCCGCCCCCAATCAAGGGTTTCGCCGTCAAGATCGACACCGATGCCCCGGTTTGACTCCCGCCGACCGATCCACTCGCAAGCGGTGGCAGCTGTGCCACAGAAATCCTCGCGGAGTGTGGTCGCGGGCTTGCCGCGGAGCTTGGTGTAAGTCGCGTCTACGAAGTCGATTTCGGATTCGACATTCTGAACGGAAAGCTGGTAAAGCTCGTGCCGATCCGCCGAGGCAGCGGAGTATTTATGGATTTTGTTCTTGCCCTTGGCCTTGCGAGATTTTGTTGCTGTCGTCATGTGTTGAGTCTAGGACGGGTTTTTGCGTGCGCTGGCGAATGATGGGGCTTTGATATTTCTTTCCTCCCCCGTCCCCGGCGGGGGAGGGATAAAGAAAGACCCCTCATCCGACTTGACGAGCCCGAAGCGCAAGCGAGGATTCGGGGATCTTGGGCAAGGGTTCCCTCGCTTGCGCTTCGGGCTCGTCAGAGCCACCTTCTCCCCAGAAGGGAGAAGGAGGAAGTCCCTTTGGGAACCGTCGATCCGGGCTACAGGCTCTTTGTGTTCTGACCGATCTATACTGCGGAACTTGCCCGTCGGATCGGGCTGAAAACACAGCATTGGCACCTCTCCCGCAGGAGTACGTTCAGATGAAGCTCACGATGGTTGGCACCGGGTATGTTGGTCTTGTGACCGGGGTCTGTTTCGCCGAGACAGGCAACGATGTTACATGTCTCGATGTTGACGAAGGCAAGATCGAAAAACTCAAGCAGAACATCTGTCCCATCTATGAGCCGGGCCTCACCGAGATGATGGAGCGCAACCACAAGTCGGGTCGGCTGACCTACACCACCGACCGCCAGGCCGCGTATGTCGATGCCGACATGGTCTTTATCTGTGTCGGCACACCCTCCGACGAGAAGGGCCACACGAACCTTCAGTACATTAACTCAGCTGCGGATGACATCGCCGACGCGATCAAGAAGCTCGGCCCAAACCAGACGCCAAAGGTTGTCGTCATCAAATCGACCGTGCCCGTTGGCACGACCTTCCATGTGCGCGACCGCATCCGCGAGCGCGTGGGGCCGGACATCCCGTTTAGTGTCGCCGACAACCCCGAGTTCCTCAAAGAAGGCGATGCGATCATCGACTTCATGAAACCCGACCGCGTGGTCGTTGGCATCGAAGACGACCGTACTGGCGAGATGTTCAAGGACCTCTACGACCCCTTCGTCCGCAACGGCCACCCGATCTTCCTGATGGATGTGCCCAGCGCTGAGATGGTCAAGTACGCCGCCAACAACTTCCTTGCGACCAAGATCAGCTTCATCAACGAGATGGCGAACCTCTGCGAGGCCTACGGCGCCGACATCAACCGCGTCCGCGAAGGCATGTGCTCGGACTCCCGAGTCGGGCACCACTTCCTCTACCCCGGACTCGGCTACGGCGGGTCGTGCTTCCCAAAGGACACGCTCGCCTGCATCATGATGGGCGACAAAGCCGGCGTCACGACGCAGGTCTCAAACGCGGTCCACGGCACAAACCAGCGCCAACGAAACCTCTTCTTCAAGAAGATCCTTAAACACTTCGGCGGCGAAATGGGCCTCAACGGCAAGACCTTCGCCTTCTGGGGGCTTGCGTTCAAACCACGCACCGACGACATCCGCGAAGCMCCGGCSCTSACRCTSGTSCGCAARGCGCTCGGCTACGGCGYGACCTGCAAAGGCTTTGACCCGGTCGCGATGGAGAATGTCCGCATGGAGATGGGCGACACCATCAGCCTGCACGACGACATCTACGAGACCGCCAAGGGCGCTGATGCGCTCATCATCTCGACCGACTGGGACGAGTTCAAGACGCCGGACTTTGAGAAGCTGGCCTCGGTCATGAAGGGCAAGGTGATCTTTGATGGCCGGAATCTTTACCGCCGCCAGCAGATGGGCCAGCTCGGGTTCCACTACTACTCGGTCGGCCGCCAGCCTGTGATGCCGAGCTGATAGCTTGCTGACATTTGATTCAAATGAACCCCTTGCTTGCGAGGGGTTCATTTTTTAGTTTGAGTTGTTGCCGTGCTCACGGCTCAAGAGAAGTTCTTTCCAGTAGCTTTCGCGTTCGAGGATGTCGGATTCACTTGCTCTTGAGTCTCCGGTTTCGAGGATGCCGTATTGAGAATTCGCTGCGTACTCGATGCCCTTTTCCTTGAGAAGCTTCCGCAGATCTTTATTTCCACCGTGGCCTGTGCTTGAATWGCCGGACCATCGGCCCCAGATGCCCCGCTCGCCGGTCGCGCTGCCGACATAGAGCTTGCCGGTATGTCGGTCGGCTATGACATAGACACCGGACACGCTGGACAAGGCGCTCTTCCATGATGGGATCTGCATTCGGACAATCGTATCGAGCTTTTGCTTGGTGATGGTGGTGTTCATGTAGCCGGAAAACTCTGCTATTTGAATCCGTTCGGGGTAGATCTCGGCGACCAGCATCGAATCGGCACATTTCTCGCCCAACAAGATGTATTGCTGTGCGGTTCGCTTAAACGCTACGACAAGGCGTCCGGACAGCCTTTCTGTGCTATCCCGYTTGGARGTCAAATAGTGGTACTCTACTTGCCCATTCTCCCCCYTRAACMWCTCATCGCCGTTCACATCCTGTTCAAGGCCSTTCACATCATGRACRCCAACGAAAAGCCARCGGYCTGGCYCCKGGAGTTGAATGAGTGATACGATMAAATCWMRWYTGAARTTTTTYTGWTTYTGCCCTCGCTGCCAYTCAKCGAATGTRCCATTCARATAGAGTTCCARTGGATCTTCATAGCYATTCSAGCKWGCRAGATGMAYCTTGCATYKSTCTGGGGAAATTTCTTCATCGATATGGGCCAGCATCTCAAAGAGTGTGATACCTATTCCGTCTGATATGGCTTTGGKYGATTGTGGCATAGTCGGTGCTCCTTGGATGCATGATAACACAAGGAATACCCCCTCCGACCGCTGCGCGGCCACCTCCCCCGCCGGGGACGGGGGAGGAGATGATACCGACTCCTCGCATTGCGCTTTGCCCTACTAGAATCTCCCCATGCCCGACCGTCTCTTCCGCCTGTACCAACGCAAGCGGATCATCAACATCAACGCCAACATCGTTTTTAGCGGCTTGGTGTCGACCGCCATCGTCGCGGGGCTGCTCTGGCTTCTCAAAGATATCTTCCACATCCACTGGCCAACATGGGGCTACACCGCGTTCTCGTTTGGTGCGGATCTGATCTTCGATGTCGGGATGTTCGCTGGGCTTCACTGGGTCGCCAATCACTGGAGACCATCGCACGGACGGACAGCCGAGGAAGAAGCCAAGCTGTTTGCACCCGCTCCAAATGTCGTCTCAGACACCACCCGCCTGCAATTCGAGCGCGCGGTCATCAGCCCGCTGTACTACCTCATCGCGATCGCGTGTACCGAGTATCTCCAGCGGAGCCACGGGCTGCACCCCGCGTGGGCGGTGGCGATCGCGTACCCGGCGGGGCTTGTTGTGACGCGCACGCTGCACACCATCTGGGGCTTTCGGACGGGGACCTATGTCGATCACTATCGAAGGCAAAGCAGCGACGACCGGGCTCAGAGCGGGAGCGACTAATGCTCCCTCTCCCTCCTNGNAGGATTATGCGCCAAAGGCTTTTGTTCGGTGTTGTGCTTTGCGCGAGCCGCGTCCATGCTCTTGTTGTCACGACAAGGAGTTA
>NVSP01000028.1 GCA_002732755.1 Phycisphaera sp. | reverse complement strand
CGGCGGTGTTGTTCATCTCGCCCGCCGGTACGCCCAGCCCCTGCGGCCCGACCTTGGCGGCGAGTGCTGTGGCGAACGCACTCTTCATGTTTGTCAGCTCAATCCGATCCTGTGGCCGCTTCGGACCGGCAAGGCTCGGCACAACCGTCGAAAGATCAAGCTCAAGAACCGCGGCGTAATCAGGCTCGGGCGTGCCCTTCTCCCACCAGAAATCGTTGGCCTTGGCGTACGCCTCGGTCAGCGCGATCTCGTGTTCGGTGCGGGCGGTCAGGCGCAGGTAGTCGAGGGTGACGGTGTCGATTGGGAAGAAGCCGCAGGTCGCGCCGTACTCGGGCGCCATGTTGGCCAGGGTCGCGCGGTCGGGCAGGCTCAGGTCCGCCATGCCATCGCCGAAGAACTCGACGAACTTCTCGACCACGCCGTGGGCGCGGAGCATTTCGGTGACGGTGAGCACCATGTCCGTCGCGGTTGCGCCTTCTGGAAGTTTGCCTTTGAGCCGGAATCCGACGACTTCAGGTGTGAGCATGTACACGGGCTGGCCCAGCATGACCGCCTCGGCTTCGATCCCGCCAACGCCCCAGCCGAGCACACCCAGCCCGTTGATCATCGTGGTGTGGCTGTCCGTTCCGACGAGCGAATCCGGSTAGACCTGGAGTTCGCCATCAACGGTGCGTGTCAGCACGCCGCGGGCGAGGTACTCAAGGTTGACCTGGTGGACGATGCCGGTGGCGGGGGGGACGACGCGGAACTGGCTCAGGCTTTCTTGGCCCCACTTGAGAAAGAGGTACCGTTCATTATTGCGTTCAAACTCTTTTTCGGCATTGATCGTCAGCGCGACGCGTGTCGCAAAGTCATCGACCTGCACGGAGTGATCAATCACGAGGTCGCAAATGACTTCTGGGTTGATCTGGTCCGGGTCACCGCCGAGGTTCCTCATCGCATCGCGCATCGCCGCCAGATCAACAACGCATGGCACACCGGTAAAGTCCTGGAGCACAACCCGCCCGGGCATGAAAGGCATCTCGGACCGTTGCACGTTTGTCGCGTTGTAGCCGGCAAGCCCCGAGATGTCGTCGTTGGTAACGATGAAGCCGTCGAGGTTGCGAAGCTGCGCTTCGAGCAGCACGCGAATCGAGTACGGCATGGAACCAATCTTGGCCAGCCCCTTGTCCTCAAGTGTGCGGATCCTGTAGTAGGTGTAGGTCTCTCTGCCGACTGTGAGGGTCTGTTTCGCACCGAATGCGTCGCTTGCCATGATTGGATCCTTTCGAGTTGTATATAGTATCGGTGCACAAGTTATATAGATCAAATCAATACTCATTGTGTGTTGCATAGATAATTATGATGTTGTAAATGCGAGCCGTTTGCACCCAGACTAGAGCTTTGCCGTATACTGCCCGCATGTACGCACGAATCGTTACACGGATCATCGAATCACCCGTCGGCCCGCTCCACGCAGGGGTCACCGATCCCGAGAAGGGGGGTGAAGTTCCGGGCCTCTGCCTGCTCGAATTTGATTCACGGCCAAGGCTCAGCCAAGAGAAGCACGACCTCGAACGCCTGCTTAGGTGTCGGCTCGAATCCGAGGGTGACTACGAAACCGCCACGCCTGCGACAGACCTGCTCGATGACACCCAGCGGCAACTCGCCGAGTACTTCGCGGGCAATCGAAAAGAATTCGACATCAACCTCACCCTGCCCGGCACAGAACACCAAGAACGCGTCTGGGCTGAACTCATACAGCTCCCGTTTGGTGAAACAATCAGCTACGAAGAACTTTCGCGCCGGGTGGGTTCTTCGCCGCGCGCAGTGGGCGGTGCCAACGGCGCCAATCGTGTGCCCATCATCGTGCCTTGCCACCGCGTCATCGCCAAAGACGGCACGCTCGGCGGCTTCGGCGGCGGGCTTGACACCAAACGCAAACTCCTTGAACACGAAGGCGCTCTGCCGGCGGAGTTGTTTGCTTCGTAATAAAAGCAAGGGCGGCAAGATGCTGCCCCCACGGGGTGTGGTAAATTGTTTGCAGTCAAAACAGAAGTTGGATCTGTGACCGGATCACGATTTGCCCATCCTCGCCCATCGCATCGACGAGATAGCCGCGAGAGCTGTTGACATAGGTCGAGGTGATCTCTTCGAGCGCATAGTTTGCATCAACGGTGAGTTTGATGTTGTGCCCGCTGATGTACTTGTTGAATCCAATCGTAACAACACTCAGTTCTCCAAGATCCGCATCATCGTCGGCCCAGGCGTACTGCGTGAAGATGTCGATGTCCTCGGTGATGAACACACCGCTCTGCAATGTAAGCCCGTAGCTGTTGATCTCGTCGATACCTTGTGCATCTGTTGTTTGGCCGAAAAACGCCACAAACGCGTTCCAGCCGTCGCCCTCGACGCCAGCATCAAGTGTGTATCGGAAGTCATAGAAGTCGYCGTCGACCAAGCCGTCGTTGTCTGCATCGATCTCACCGCCCGAGATGTGCATCGCAGCGCCGATAAGGTACGCCGTCTCTTCGCCCTTCCAGCCGACGAAGTCATCAAAGCGTTTCCATGTCCCGCCAAACTTGCGTTCGGTTCGCACATTGATGCCATAGTCGGCGTCCTGCGTGTATGTCGTGTTCTTGTCGTTGACACCGTTGCCGACAAAGATGTATGTTGTCCAGTCTTTGCCCCGGTTGCGATAGTCGATGCCTTGCGAACGATCGACATTGAACGCCGAGTGTGCAACCGAGTTGTCCGACGCAAGGCGGCGGGTGCTGCTGACGAGTTGCTCTCGCGTGAAGCCCGGCGCAAACTGGCCAATTCGGAACCTTTGGTCTTCAGATGGAACATAGCCAAACCATGCGTCGATCAGCTTAAAATTTCCCGTTCTGCCGGGGTCACCAAATATGCCAAACGGAACTTGCCCGTCTAGGAGTGAGCCACCAAGTTTCGGTCGGATTCGGCGTGTCTCAAAGCCGAACTCGTCATCGTCTCTGCCGCCGATAACATCGTTGCGATGGTTGAATACATGCCGAAAGTGCATCTGGCCCTTGAATTTAAGCTTCGCCGAGCCGTCGGCGCTGACGATCTCTAACGCTGAGCCTTTACCCGCCGAGGCTGCCATGCTCATCAGACTGACCCGCCCGCTTGCATCCTCTAAGACCGGCGGCAGCGCATCGTCGGCGTGTGCCGCACACGCTGCGAAACCAGCAACTAGCCAGAAAGCTCCGCGATAAGCGTTTTTTCGAACACAGCCGAGGCCGCGCTCGGCATCCGGTCCCGCCGGCGCACAATAGCGAGTTCCCGAAAGAGTCTTCCGTCTCTGCATCGAAGTCCCCTTTTGTCACCAAGCGCGAATCGGCTGATAAACCCAGACCCGATCCCTGCTTCGATCATGCGCTCGATCGTTTCTGTCGATCGAACCTCCATCACCACATTCAGCGTGACGCCTGCTGAGTGAGACGCGGTGTCGATGATGTTTCGCACAGCCGAGCCGTCTTCAAACAGCACGAGTGGGTCTTCACAAATACTTGACCATGTATATGTAGAACGTTCACACAACGGGTGATCGACCGGCACGATCAGCATCAGCTCATCGCGGATCGTCGCGACCGACATCAGATCCCCCGAGCCCGGCCCCGTGATCGGCATCGTCACGATCCCAAGATCCAATTCGCCCGAGAGCACCGCATCGGCGACCGCCCGCGAGCCTGCCTCACGGACATAGAACTTCAGCGCCGGATAGGCCTTGCGGACCGACGAGACCACGCTGGGCAGCAGGTGCGCGACCGCGGTGGCGCCGCCACCGATACGGATCGAGCCGCTTTCGAGGCCTATCAACTCACGAACAGACTCAACGGCTTTGTCGGCGTGGCGGATCGAAGCCTGGGCGTGCTCAAGAAAGGCCTTCCCCGCAGCCGTTAACGAAACACCCCGGCCCGTCCGGTCCAGCAGCGGGGCACCGACCTCGGCTTCGAGCTTCTTGAGCATCGCGCTCAGCGCGGGCTGCGTGATCCCGAGCCGTTCTGCTGCCCGCGTGATATGCCCGGTTTCTGCGATCGCGGCGAACTGTCTGAGTGATGTGAGTTCCATGAGCCAATCTTATAGGAACCAGCGGCTTCAGCACTTTGATCGATGTTCTCATTTGAGACATCGTGTGCGAAGAGGCAACGGTTCGTGTGCAAACGCGGGCTGTATAAGGGATAAGCCGGATGTATGGTTTGAAACTTTCAGCGCGATTTTATCACATTCACTGGTCATGCCGGATTCTTGTTGTAACTTCACCAATGAGAGGTAGGAGAAGCAGGTTGGCAGGTTGATCGTGTGGAAGCGATTTCCTCCATCCGTTATTAGCGAATCGTTTGCAAAAGACATGGCAACATGTTTTGGGTTTGCGGTTCACTTAGGAGAGAATGCTATGCCACGCTTGATGGCTTCACCGCATAAAGCGGCTGTTGTCGGCGTTGCAGGGTTTGCGTTGTCGGTCACCGCTTTTGGTGCCGCAGCGGATCCCTTGGAACCCGTCATTGTGCCCAACGATAATGTGTCCTTTCTCATGTTTATGGCAAAGGACTCCGGCGAGGAACAGATCCTCAACGGAACTGGCCCGGGAGTTTCACAGGTCGGGTCACTCGGCTCACCGACAAGCGTTGGTGCAAGCCTGAATTCGCCCGGAGCCGACATCTTGGTCGGCTGGGATGAGATCTTTGATACACGCCCCGGCGACGCCGGTATGTTTAGCAGGATCAGACTCTCAGCTGAGACCTCAGACGGTTCAGCATTCATCAGTCCTCAGGCAGCAAGCGAGGACTACAGACTCATGCGTTGGGAAATCGGTGCTCACACCGACCCTAGCCACTCGCCGCTGGCGGATGCCTTTGGGTTCCGCGCAACGGTCTTAGACATCGTGTTCGTCGAAGCCACCGTCGTGTTCTTTCATGACGATGTCCAGCTCAACTCGCTGGCGTACGGCTTTACGCTCGGGATCGGAAGCACATGGGACGGCACAGACGCCATCCCAGCCAACTTGTTCACCGTCGGGTCCGATGTGAATCGCATCGAGATCACCTACGACTACGACCCGACATTCGTCCCCGCACCGGCCTCGGTTGCGCTGCTCATGGGGGCTGGGCTGCTCGGAGCCCGCAGACGCAGACGCTAACACCGTTTGCAGACAACTTTGCCCACTAACCGCCAGCGCGCTCCGGCTTTGACCGGACGCGCTGGCGGATTGCTTTTTATACTTGAGCTATCATGCCAGCAGTGGCAGCCAACAGAACAACACGAACCACACTCGCGCTTGCTGTGGTGCTCACCGTTGCACCATCCGCCATGGCGCAAGCTGAGCGGGCGGTCCTGGATCCAGTCCAAGGTTGGCAGCAAGAAACCCGGCTCTCCGATGACCCGGCCAGGGCACAGCTCGATCGTGCTCGCGCTCTCATCGCCGACAACAAACCGGGCAAGGCCAAGTCGCTCCTCAATGACTGGCTCGATAACGACGAGTTCTCAACAAGCCAGTACCGAGCCGAGGCCCTGCGTCTGCGAGGCGATGCCAAGTTCGCCTCGGGCCAAGAGTTCAAGGCTCTCTACGACTACGAAGAGGTCATCCGCAGCTACCCCGAATCCTCCGAATATGTCATAGCCATCGAGCGGGAAGTCGAGATCGCCAAGCTCTACCTCAGCGGCCTGAAAAAACGGTCGTTCTGGATCAGGTTTGAATCGCTCACCGATATCGGCGAAAAGCTTCTGCTCCGCGCCCAAGAGCGAATGCCCGGTTCGCTGCTCGCCGAGTCCGCTGCCATCAGCCTTGCCGATTTCTACTTCGACAAGCGTCGGCTCGAACTCGCAGCCGAGATGTACGAGATTTTCCTCAAGTCCTACCCAAACTCGCCGCACCGCATGCACGCGATGCAGCGGCATGTCTACTCCAACATCGCCCGATTCAAAGGCCCAAAGTACGATGGCTCGATCCTCCTCGAATCCCGCCTCCTGATCGAACGCTTCGCCCGCGACTACCCAGCCGAGGCCGAGCGCGCAGGCCTGACCAACGCCCTTGTCGTGCGACTTGAAGAATCGGCAGCGGCCCAGCAGCTCGAATCCGCGCAGTGGTACCTCCGCGTCGGCGATGGGCCAGCGGGTCGGTTTGTGCTGACAAGGCTCGTCCGCGACCACACCGGCACGGTCGCCGCGACAGAGGGATTGCAGATCCTGCAAGACCGAGGCTGGCTCGAAAACGAAACACGAACCATCGAGGTTGCGCCCATCGGACCGGAGCCAACACCATGATGCGCCGCATGTGGACTCTAGTCGTCGTGTTCGCAGCCGCTGTGCTATTGCCCGCGTGCTCATCCGACCCGACCACCGGCTATTCGTTCGCATCCGCGCACGACACATCGATCCAGACCGTCTCCGTTCCGATCTTCCAGAACGACACATTCCACACCGGCGTCGAACTCACCCTGACCCGGGACCTCATCAAGCAGATCCAGCGGCAAACACCATGGCGCATCACATCCTCCGACAACGCCGACGCGGTCCTGACCGGCTCGATCACCAAGATCTCGCTCCGTAACTTGTCCACGCGCAGCAGTGTGGGGTTTGTCCAAGAGATGGCTGTCCAGATGACCGTGGAGTTTGAGTTTGTGGACAACCGATCCGGCAAGACCCTGACGAGCCGAACCAACTACAGCGCGCTGGGGTCGTTCGTGCCCGCAAACCCGACGGGCGAACGGATCGATGTTGGCTACGCGGGGGTGTCGCAGACACTGGCAGAAGACCTCGTTGGCGACCTGCAAACCGCGTGGTAAGCCCGAAACCAGGCCGACCCCGCTGCGGCCAAGCCGATACGCCTAGCGTTATCCAGACAGAACGCGATTTGGACCGAACTTGGGCGGCTTCTTGCTCGAATCAACTGTGAGCCGAGCCGATATATAGATCGCATCCAGACCACACCAAAGCCGCGAGCAAAGAAGTACAAGAAGGCAAGACACAAGACCTATGAGCAACAAGAACTCGCAACAACCCGGCCCAAACGGTACCAACGGCAAAGACAACCAGAACAAGCCCGGCGACAACAAGGGCCAAGGCAACAAGCCCGGCCAGCCGCCATCCGGCGGGCGCGGGATGTTCGGCCTGTTCGCCTTCATCGCTGTCATCGTCCTGCTCTTCATGCTCTTTAGCACCGCCCAGCAGGGGCACCAACTCAACTGGCAAGAGTTCCAGACACACTATGACTCAAACAACATTGAGAGAGATTCGATCTCGATCAGCGACACCGCGATCACAGCACAAGCCAACGCCGAGGCATTCAAGGAAGCCAAGAGCGATGAGCCTGTCACTGTGCAGGTCAAGTTCCGCGCCTCAGCAAGCGAGCACTACACCGAGAAACTCGATGAACTCACCGGCGGCAACTACGCCGAGAAACCAACACCCGGCTGGCAGAGTGCCCTGTTCTTCTTCCTCCCGTTCCTCGTTATTATCTTGATATTCTGGTTCTTCCTGTCACGAGGGCTGCGGTCAGCCGCCGGCGGTGGGGGGATGCTGGGCAACTTCGGCAAAAGCAAGCACCGCGTCCTCAGCAAAGAGATGACCGGCGTCACATTCAAAGATGTCGCCGGCATCGAAGAAGCCAAGGACGAAGTCAGCGAGATCATCGAGTTCCTCAAGCACCCCAAACGCTTCGCAAAGATCGGTGGCCGAATCCCGCGCGGCGTGCTGCTCGTCGGCGAGCCTGGCTGCGGCAAGACACTGCTCGCAAAGGCGATCGCCGGTGAAGCCGATGTCCCCTTCTTTAGCATCTCCGGCTCMGACTTYGTCGARATGTTCGTCGGYGTCGGTGCMWSMCGSGTCCGMGACCTCTTCARRCARGCMAAAGAAWCMKCSCCCTGCATCATCTTCCTCGACGARATCGACGCCGTCGGTCGMMRMCGWGGCRGCGGSTTCWCCWCSGGCGGCCACGACGAACGMGAGCAAACMCTCAACGCCATCCTCGTCGAGATGGACGGCTTCGCTTCGAGCGACGGTGTCATCGTCATCGCTGCCACCAACCGCGCCGATGTCCTCGACCCCGCACTCATCCGCCCGGGCCGATTCGATCGACAGATCGTCGTCCCGCTCCCCGATGTGCTCGGCAGGCTTGAGATTCTCAAAGTCCACGCCAAGAAAATCAAACTCGGCCCGGATGTAGACCTCGAACGCCTTGCACGCGTGACACCCATGTTCTCAGGCGCAGATCTGGCAGCGATCACCAACGAAGCCGCCATCAGCGCGACACTTGCAGAGAAGGATTTCGTCGARCARGAAGACCTCGAAGAAGCCCGCGACAARATCCGTTTCGGCAGGGCCAAGAAGAGCCGCGTCCGCGAGGCCGACGAGAACAAACTCACCGCCTACCACGAGGCCGGCCACGCGATGTTGCARGCCAWRCTCAARGACGCCGACCCGCTGCAYAAGGTSACGATYATCCCACGSGGYCAGTTCGGCGGCGCAACMTTYWSSCTCCCCGAAAAAGACCGCATGGGCTACAACCTCAAGTGGATCAACGCAACMCTCCGCGTCGTYTGCGGCGGACGGATCGCCGAGCAGATCGCCATGAACGACATYTCCTCGGGYGCTTCSCARGAYATCGCRCAGGTCACACAAATGGCRCGMGCCATGATTATCGAATGGGGCATGAGCGAGAAACTCGGCTTTGTCCGCTACGCCGGCAGCGACAGTCGCGAGTCGTACACCCCGGACAAAGACTACTCCGACGAAACCGCCAGTCTAATCGATTCTGAAATACGAAGAATCGTTGACGAAGCCTACGCCGACGCCGAGCGCATGCTCCGCCAAGACTGGGAAMAAGTCGAGGCCCTYGCSCAGGCKCTKCTCAAGCACGAGACGCTCTCRGGCGATGAGGTCAACGCCATCATCCGCGGCGAAGAGCTCAGCAAACCATCCGTGGCAGATCTTCTCCGCGACGAAACCTCCAAAACCAAGAGCGATCCACCTGCATCCACGGTTGAAGATGGTGAACCCGACCTCCCACCCGGCACCTCCCCAAACCCAGCGTGATTCGGATAGGCTGGCCAGCATGAACGCCACCAGAGTCGTCGAGTTCGCGCCGAGCGTCCCACCGRCAGCCCGATGCCACTGATCGACCGCCAGCGGATCATCGCCGACAAGATGATGATCTCGCGGGTGCTCCTGCACAAGGGCTTCCGTGTCGAACGCCACCAGCACGCCAACGAACAGATCGCCGTCGTGCTCTCGGGCAAGGTCAACTTCTTACTCGGTGAAGCGGGCACCGACGGCGAGTACACCAAAACACTCACCGCCGGCCAAGCGATTGTCCTGCCCGCCAATGTCCCCCACGGCGCCGAGGCGATCGAAGACACATTGATTTGATTCTNGATCTCTTTAGCCCACCCTCGGAGACGACGGGGATTGATCAGGGTTGATCGGAGTTATTCTCGTTCACTGAGCCAAGTTTGCATGCCTTTGTAGCAGGCTTCGCATATCCAGTCATCGAGTTCATTTGAGAGCCATTTCTCGCTACCTCCTGTGCTGGCATAGCAGATAGTGCAGTGTTCATGGTCCCATCCATTTAGAATAACTTGATAGGGCATCACAGAATTGTTGGGTGGAGTCGGGCGGATTGCACCGCCCTGCTTGTCATTTCCCCATGTGTATCCATCATGGGCAACGAAGGTGTCCGGTGTCCAGTTCGATTTTCCGAGTTCATCAAGTTCTTCCAACGTGATATTCCAATGGTCGTGTAAGCTTGTGCCGGATGAATCTGTCGCATTTTTTTTCACGATAGTTCNNTYWCTTNACKSMAYTGWWMMKAWGAWGATKNATTCNNAAGCAACCTCGGRTKCGCATCAACCTGCTTGATCTCAACCAGCTTCTTTGCGCTCGCGGCCCCCGCATCTTCAAACTTCTTGAGTGTCGGCACCAAGCGTGTGTCGATCGAACCAACCAATTTGTTGTAGCGTTCCACACTCTGTCGGAGCGATCGACCAAGATCGCCCGCGTGCTCGAACACGACCGCTGCCCGTTCGTGGAGTTCTTTGCCCAGTTCAAAGAGTTCGCCGGCGCGCTCGGCCAGTTTTTCTTCCCGCCAACCAACCGCAACCGCTCGCAGCAAACCAATGAGTGTGGATGGGCTCGCAAGAATCACGCCGCGTTGTGCCGCGAAATCCAGCAGTTCCGGCTTGCGCGATAGGGCCGCATCGATGAAGTGATCGCCCGGGACAAACATCACCACAAACTCTGGCGAGCCGTCGAACTGCGTCCAGTACTTCTTGTCTGAGAGTTTCTTGGCCTGGTCATAGACATGCCCGGCGAACCGATCGAGGTTGCGTTCGCGTTCCTCATCGTCGGCCGAGTTGACCGCTTCGATATACGCGTAAATAGGCGTTTTGGCATCGACCACAATGATCCGTTCGTTGGGCAGAGTGACGACCATATCGGGACGCAGCAGATTGTTCTCGCTGTCGCGCACCGATGTCTGTTCCGTGAAGTCGCAATAGCTCGTCATACCCGCAAGCTCTGCGACGCGTTTGAGCTGGATTTCGCCGTATTGTCCGCGGATTTCCGGTCGGCTCAGTGCCTTGGTCAGCTTGTTGGTTTCTTCGCGCAGCCCCCGGCCAGCTTGCGTCACAAGATCCATGCGTTCATACAGAGCCGCGAAGCTCTCGACGCGTGATTTCTCGATGGCTTCAAGTTTCTCGCGTGTTGCTGCAAGGACTTCACCGATCGGCTTGACCAGATCGTGTTGCTCTTTCCGCGCAGCTTCAAACACAGGCTTGGCCTGCGCCAGAAACTCGGTTCTGCCATCTTTAAGAGCTTGGGCGCTCAGAGCGCCGAATGCTTCTTTGAGGCGAGCCTCGTTCTGGTCGAGTTCCTGTTTGATCATCGCCGCGTTTTCGAGCCGCTCGTTGAGCTTTGCGATTTCCTGGGCTTGCAGGCCTACCCGCCCCGAACTCTCATCCGCCCTGGCCCCCGCTTCATCGAGCTTTGCGTTGAGATCAGTGGCGGCCCGCTCGTGGTCGGCTTTTTGTTCCGCCGCGATCGCTTGCACGCCCGCAAATTCGCCACCGATCCGCCCGAGCTTCAAGCCCAGCCAGACCGCCAGTCCCCCAAGAGCCACAACCCCGATCCCAAGCACGATGAGCACGATTTCCATGCCCAGAGTCTACACCCGTCCCGATCCCGAACGCGATCCCGCCATTTGCATTCCACATCTGCTCTGCCAGTTTGACACCCGCAATCAATATCTGCGAAACCCAAGGCAGCCGGTGGGCATCAAAACCCATGATTCCCGCCCGCAGATCGCCCCTTCACAACAGGCACGGTTCTTGCCTTCTGTCATCCATGCAGATGGTGCGCAACGACTTTGGCAACGGCTCAACCAACGGACCCGCCGGCGATCCGCACGCCCAGCGTTCGCCGGGCCGACTCAATCTCCTGCTCTCCGATGCCTCCAACCGCACAGACTCGTGGGCCGACCGCCTGCCCACGCTGCTGACGCCCCTTGGCATCAAGGCCCACCGCGCTGGCTCGGGCAAGCAAGCCTCTGACCTCATCGAGTCCGTCACGATCCATGTCGCCCTCGTCGACCTCGGCTTGCCGCTGGAATGCTGCGACCCGAGCAAAGCCAAAGAAGGCGGCTACCGGCTCCTCGACATCCTCGCCCGCCTGGCGCACCGCCCCCCGACCGTCGCCATCATCGCTGCCCGCACCCAGCGCGACGAATCCCGCCAGCTCAGCGCCGCCCTCAAGCATGGCGCGTTCGCGGTTATCAACAGACCAAAGTCCGCAGGCGATGTAGAGACCCTGCTCGAAGTTCTCAGAAGATGCATCACAAAGCATTACAAAGGGCGTTGGCCCACAGCGTGACACCCGTCACGAATCGTACAACCGTTCACAAAGAAGTATCACCCTCTCATTTGGAGTTCAAACAATGGCAACCAAGACACGCGTCGGCATCAAACCCCTCCATGACAAGCTCCTCGTCGAGCGAGACGAGCCAGAGCAGACCACAGCCGCCGGCATCATCATCCCAGAGTCCGGCAAAGAACGCCCAAAGACCGGCCTCGTTGTCGCGGTCGGTGACGGCGCACTCAACACCGAGACCGGCGAACGCATTGCGATGTCGATCAAAGAAGGCGACCGCGTCATTTTCACAAGCTACGCCGGCACCGATGTCAAATTCGGCGATGACGAATACCTCATCATGAACGAAGCCGACATTCTCGCAATCGTCGACTAATACGCACTTGATTCGGGGCGAATCCATGACCAACCACCAACTCCGCCAAGCCCTCTCCGAATGTTCCGGCCGCCGCGATGTCCAGTTCTGTTTCACCGGCGTCGCCGATGCCGCAGCGCTGCTCACCGTCCACGCCGCCATGATCATTCCAGCCGAGGACGATCACCTCACCAAACTCACCGATGGCAGATCCGAGTATGTCATCGACGCAGAACAAGTCGCATGGGTCCGCATCGGAGCCGAGCACGAATCACTCACACAACACTGAAAACGAACAGTAAAGTTCAAAAGGAAAGTTAGCAATGGCTGCAAAGCAAATCGCATTTGATACCGACGCCCGCGAGCGCATCCTCCGCGGCGTGCAGAAACTCGCATCCGCCGTCAAGGTCACGCTCGGCCCCTCCGGCCGCGTCGTCGTCAYCGAGAAATCATTCGGCGCTCCAAATGTCACCAAAGACGGCGTCTCCGTCGCAAAGGAAATCACACTCGACGATGCCTTCGAGAATATGGGCGCACAGATGGTCAAGGAAGTCGCTTCCAAGTCGTCCCGCGACGCCGGCGATGGCACCACGACCGCGACAATCTACGCCGAAGCCATCTACGCCGAGGGCCTCAAGAACATCACCGCCGGTGCCAACCCAAACCAGGTCAAGCTCGGCATCGACATGGCCGTCAAAGCCATCATCGACGAGCTCGACAACATGTCCCGCCCCGTCAAGTCCTCAAAGGAAATCGCACAGGTCGGCACATGCTCCGCCAACCAGGACGAAACCATCGGTGACATCATCGCCGAGGCCATGGACAAGGTCGGCAAAGACGGCGTCATCACCATCGAAGAGGGCCAAGGCCTCGACACCAATGTCGATCTCCTCGAAGGCATGCAGTTCGACAAGGGCTACCTCTCGCCGCACTTCGTCACCGACGCGGCCAACATGGAGTGCGAACTCGAAAAACCATATGTTCTGATCCACGAGAAAAAGAWCAGTTCCGCCAAAGAGATCCTCCCGATCCTGGGTAAGGCCGCCGAAGCCGGTGCGCCTCTGCTCATCATCGCCGAGGACATCGAAGGCGAAGCGCTCGCCATGCTTGTTGTCAACAAACTCCGCGGCGTGCTCAAGGTCGCAGCCGTCAAAGCCCCGGGCTTCGGTGATCGCCGCAAGGCCATGCTCGAAGACCTCTCCACCCTCACCGGCGGGCAGGCCCTCATGGAAGAGCTTGGCATAGACATCGAAAAACTCGAACTCTCCGACCTCGGCCGCGCCAAGAAGGTCATCATCAACAAGGATGACACAACCATCGTCGAAGGCGCCGGCTCCAGCAAAGACATCAAGGGCCGCGTTGACATGCTCCGCCACCAGATCGAGAACTCAAGCTCCGACTACGACCGCGAGAAGCTCGAAGAACGACTCGCCAAACTCGCCGGCGGCGTGGCCCAGATCAATGTCGGTGCCGCTACCGAAGTCGAAATGAAGGAGAAAAAGGACCGCGTCGAAGATGCGCTCCACTCGTGCCGAGCCGCAGCCGAAGAGGGCATCCTCCCCGGTGGCGGCGTCGCCGTCGTCCGTGCCCGCAAGGTCCTTGCTGGCCTCAAGAAGAAGGCCACCGGCGACCAACGCGTCGGCATGGACATCGTCTACCGCGCCGTCACAGCACCCGTCAAGCAGATCGCAGCCAACTGCGGCCTCGACGGCTCGGTCATCGCCAACAAAATCGAAGAATCTGACGAAACCAACTTCGGCTACAACGCCGTCACACACGAGTACGGCGACCTGGTCAAGATGGGCGTCATCGTCCCAACCAAAGTCGAACGCACCGCCCTCCAGAACGCAGCCAGCATCGCCAGCCTGCTCCTCACCACCGACGCCGCAATTGTGGAGTTGAAGGAGAAGAAGAAGGGTTCAGGCGGTGGTATGGATGAGGATTTTGACTACTAAGTTTGTGAACGATACACTTGTTGATCCTAGAAATGGGGTCAGCAAGATTAAAGGAATAGAAAATGGGAAAGCAATCAACCGGTATTGTCGATGAAGCACAAATCTTTGCCACATTGCATAAAGTATTGTTACCGCTAACGTCTGAACAACGAAAGCGTATTGTCGCAAGTGTTTTTACGATGCTTGGTGATGATCAGCCTTCTACTACTGGGGGCGGTGGTGAGGGGCCTGGTGTAGGTCATAAGGGAGCTACAACGACACTAGCTAAATATATCCGCGATCACGGAGCTGGGGGTAAGCCGACTCTTCGATTTCTTGCAGTTGCAAACTGGTTGCATGAGAAAGGTAATGACCGCGTTACTCTCGCTCAGGTCACTAAAGCAGTTAGTGAAGCAAAGCAGAAAAAATTTAGTAATGCTAGTACATTTCTCAAGGGTAATACTTCTAGCGGATGTGTGGAAGGGGATGCTAGCGGGTTTTATGTTACCGATGAGGGTCGATCGGCACTTGGGATTAAATCGTGACTCATGATCCAGTATTTGACGCGCAAGGACTTAAGCGGCAGGTGCATGCGACAAACATGAACATTCGTGAGAAAATTGTTCTGGCAATGGCTGMGTGTAATAACTCGCCAGTGTCAAATGCTCAATTGCGTTCCGTATTGGTGTCTGTTGGTATTCCGTCTAAAAAACTGAAAAACATAGCCCAAATATTGACACAATCTGATGATTTTATTAGAACGCCTAGTGGGTGGGAATTGACTCCTGGAAAATATGACCAGGTTGCGCAGAATTTTTCGAAGGGTAATGATGCGGTGGCACTGGATGCTAAACGATCCGTTAAGCCAGTAGTGTTCTTTGGACACGGTGGTTCTGGTCAATGGCGCGTACTTAAAGACTACGTCGTTGATAAGCTTGGGTGCGACTATGAAGAGTATAATCGCGAGCCAACTGCGGGGTATTCTCGTAAAGAGCGTTTGAATGCAATGCTTGATAGGGCGCATGTTGCACTTTTAGTGATGACTGCTGAGGATCAAATGGAAGGCGGTTCATGGCGTGCTAGAGAGAATGTAGTGCATGAAGTTGGTTTGTTCCAAGGTCGATTGTCGTTTGAGCGTGCGATTATAATACTAGAATCTGGGTGCAATGAGTTTTCAAATATTGCCGGTCTTGATCAAATTAGATATGACGAAAATATTATGAATATTGCTCATCAGGTCCGAGATGTAYTGGTTCGCGAAGATCTTATCCAGGCATGAACGCGTTTACCGGGTGCCCCTGAATCCCCTCACATTACTTTACAAGCACCCACCCCCACACAGTTGAGTGTGCCATGCCTGTCCCCTTGTGTCATCCCCTGATTGCACGCCGCCCAGCGCAACCGGTCCTCTGTGAGCCTCCACAACGAGCCGCGGGCGTGCAAGCCCTCGGGATCTTGGAATCACCACTACGCATGGGTACACACCCAATGCCCACGGATCGCGATCCGTGGGCAGAAACACCCACAACCCTCACCAACCTAATCCACCTCACCTCACCTCACACCAGTAGTTTGCATTCTGTCCGGGTACTCAGTACGATGCACCCATGCCCGCCCCTTGGAACGACTGGTACCACATCATCATCCACACCTACGGCTCATGGCTGCCGGGCGATCCGCGGGGGCATCGGACCAGACACCACCGCGAGCACATCGAGGGCGACTACAAGAACCCGCCGCCGGACACGCCCCGCAGAAGGGGCCAATTTGCCCACGCGAAATCGCTCCTCAAGCGCCCGCCCATCATGCTCACACCCGCGCTGCGCAAACGCATCGCCCACGAGCTCGCATCAAGCTTTGTGGATCACAATGTGCTCGTTGCGATCCTGTGCATCGATGTCAACCATGCTCATATCCTTGCAAAGTTTGAATCAAAGCCCACGGATCGCGATCCGTGGGCATCATCAAACCCAAGAAACCCCGAAGTCGCAAGGATCCGTCACTTCGTAGGAATCGCAAAGAAACATGTCACGCATTCGCTTTCGGGTGATGGACTGATTCCAAGAGGTGGTCTCTGGGGCAAACGTTCCGATTGCCACCCGATCACAGATCGCCCGCACCAGATCATGACCTACCGATACATCCGATCGCACGAAGATTCGGGCGCGATGGTGTTGATCCCCTCATGCAAAAGCAACACCGCCCGGGTGGAAGTCCGGGCGGTGTGAGAAGAGCTATGCGAATAAGCAGTTGAACAGGAGTCGAGTCGTTACCGCCTGCGGCGGATCATCGTCAATGCGCCAAGAGAGAGGAGAGAAGCAGTGGCGGGTGACGGGATTGCAAAGCTGACATTGTCAGCGGACCAGAGTTCCTGAAATGAGATCGAGCCGGGGTCGCCGACGATTTGGATGCTGCCAAACAACGGCCCATCGCTGACGATACCGATGAATCCCTGATCGAAACCTGAGATTTGATCGAGAAGGATGACCTCGTTGCCGAGTTGAAGCGCAATGCCATCGCCCGAGAACGGGCTGAACCAGTCGGCCCCGAATGCGTTGGCCATCGCTCCGCCGAAGGTGATGTTGACGATCTCGTGTGGCGTGACTCCGGTTTCACCGGAGAGGAATGTCGTGCCGTCGAGGTTGCCAAACAGGCTCAACCGGCTTGGGCGAACACTAATCCGCAGCGGCGCGCGCGCGTGCTGATGCGTTTTATCGATCTCATTAACAGCGAGATGGATAGCCTTGCAGCACTGCTGTCCTCCGAGCATGGAAAGACAATAATCGACGCCAAGGGCGAACCAGCGTCCAGCCCAGTCAGCTTTCCATTGCAGTTTCACTGCGCCGCCAGTAACGGAAGTTTTTACACGCTCGCCATTCTCGTCTTCAAACACCACCGTGCCAGCCTTTGCATCGTGCTCCAGCATTGGCACGTAGAGGACACGGCCCGTAGTTGGTGAGATAGGTAGGGACGGGGAGTAAGTTTTGCGTCGTTCTTCGCCAATTGTCGGCAGGATGACATTCATTACATCATCATATTCCAATAATCTTTTACGGACACCAAATGCATTTTCTTCTACTTTCTTCTGCGCATTTTCAATGGACTTAGTCACCCAGCGATGTTCTATAGCTTCGCCTTTTTGCATCCCCAACGTTTGCATCAAAGATTTCACTCGATCAGATGCAAAAATTCGCATTAAGTTATCTTCTAAAGACAGGTAGAAACGAGATGAACCTGGATCACCCTGGCGTCCAGATCGGCCTCGCAACTGGTTATCAATACGTCTCGATTCATGACGTTCAGTACTCAATATATGT
>NVSP01000027.1 GCA_002732755.1 Phycisphaera sp. | reverse complement strand
CGTGCGGATCTTCGGCTCGATCGTCTTTGGCAAAGAAGCAATGGGGCTGGGCGATGTCCATGTTCTGGCCGCCATCGGGGCGTGCATGGGTTGGCCCGATGCGGTTTTGACGTTCTTTGCAGCGGTCGTCGTCGGCCTGTTCATGGCGATCGGGGGCATGATTTTCAACGCCAAGACCGTTCGGATGATGGCGTTTGGGCCTTGCCTAGCCATCGGGGCGGTGCTTGTGCTCTTTGGAAAACCGTTGATCGAGATGGGGCTTGGTGAGCTACTTCACAGGGCCGAGCCTTTCAATTTGCCATGATCCAAGCCCGATCCAAGCCCGATCCAAGCCCGGACCGGGCAAAGCCGCCCGAGAGCGTGTAGGCTGTTGCATCGAAAACCTCCCCGCGGAGTGGCGGGGTTTCTAGGCCGCTGAGAAGGAGCTCGGGAATGCGGAATCGTCGTAGATTGTCATCGTTGGTCGTCAGTGGTATCTGCCTGCTGGGGTTAGTCGGGTGTAACACCGTTCCCCGTGAGGACTACGACGCAGCGGTCGCTGAATCGTCGCAGCTTCGGTCCGATCTTGCAGGTGCTCGCGAGCGACTTGCCTCTGCCAACAACAGGTCGCAGGGCCTCGAACAAGATCTGTTGATGGCGCAGAGCGAGCTTGATCGAGCGATCGCTGCAGGCACGACCGGGTTCGAGGGTATTGATGGCACGACCATTTCCTCACGCGGCGCCGACGTCGTGGTTGGGGTTGCTGGCGATGTGCTTTTCGACTCCGGCAAGACATCGCTCAAGCAAAGCTCAAAGTCCACGCTGGACCGCATCGCAGGTGTGCTGGCTTCGCAGTACGCAGGCCGGGCGATCAGGGTCGAGGGCTACACGGACTCTGACCCGATCCGCAAGAGCGCGTGGAAGACCAACGAGCGTCTCAGCGCCGAGCGTGCGATGTCGGTCGAGGCGTACCTCGTCACTCGGGGCATCAACAACGACAGCGTCTATTCTGCTGCGTTTGGCTCGTCTCATCCCAGAGGCAGCAAGGCCCAGAGCAGACGGGTCGAGATCGTGATAATCCAGTAAACGGGGTCTATACTCCGCTCCATCGGCACAGGCTGGTGGCGTTTTGGGCGATTGGCGCAGTTGGCTAGCGCGCCTCGTTGACATCGAGGAGGTCACAGGTTCAAGTCCTGTATCGCCCACTTTTTCGCTTTGCAGGGTCGTCATAATGACGGCCCTGTTTGCGTTCGTGCGCGGCATTTTTCATACCGAGCCGGGAGCGCAAGCGACACGGGCAAGTGCGTTCATCAAAAATACACCTAGGTCGCTTGCGCTCCCGGCTCGGTATTTGCATGTTTATTGCAACGGATTTTATTCCGACTTACTTCTGATTCGTATTTCTACAGGTTTCGGTGCCCGAGGTGGGGGCTTCATCCAACGGTGATGGCCCGAGGGGCGGATGATAAACCACCAGAAGAAGACGGCAGTCGCTATCGCCCGCGCGATCCAGGGTGTGACATCTGGCAGAAATGTTGACAGGTTCACGGCAGCGTGGGCTGGGTTTGAGCCGAAGCCGAATATGTTGGGCAGCGTGTACCAGTAGTAGCACGAGACGGCGGCGCACGCGAAGAGGCGGTTAAGCGTTGAGCCGCGTTTGGTGGGGACGATTCGGCTCAGGATCAGGTAGATCGCCAAGGTCGCCGCGAAGCCGCCGAAGCTGTAGGCGTACGCATCCGCTGTCACATGCCATCTCGAACCGCCCGCATAGTCGCCGGCGTGGAACCATCCCCAGACAAAGCCGGCAAAGCCGCCGGTCATGACTACACCGGCGAGTTGGTGAAACCTTGTTGTTCCGGCACCGGTTGGATCAGTACCAAAGCGAGATTCTGGGCAGACCTGCACGCACTGGTAGCACTGGTTGCAGTGCGCGTTGCGGACCTTGATCGGTGTGCATGAGCCATACAGCGATTCGACCGGGTAGATTGGACAGAGACTGGCGCACCAGCCGCTCTTTCGCTCGAATAGGAACCCGGCTAGTAGCGCAAGGGCAGCGAGCACCGAGATCGCAAGCGCGGATGCCAGAGCACTGGAGTTGAAAAAAACATGGCGGAGCGGCAGGATCAGAAGCAGCAGCACGACAGATCCGATATACGCGATACCTTGAGTAGAAGGTTTGAGCCGGTGCCGGCGAGAGAGGCCAAGGTTCCAAGGCAGGAGCGAAGTAAAGCCCAGCGGGCAGACATTGCGCCAGACCCCGGGTGCGAAGATAAAAAGAGCCGGTGCGATGGGGATCAGGATGTGCCAGAGGAAGTGCAGCCCGGCATCTGGTGCGAAGATGAGGGACAAGAGGAGTGCGATGCCGCCGAGCCAGATGCAGATCTGGATGGTGCGCCAGACTTTACTGTGCGCGCAGGGTTCTGGGCAACCTAAAGGCGTAATGTCGCAATTGGCAGCGGGTGCAGTCATGCGGGCATTCTATCCGCTTTGGAGTTTCTGCACCTTCTCGCCTTGGGAAGTACACAAACCGGTGGGGTGACTATTGCGTTGCGGTTGATGGCTCTATCATCGGGCTTGACGGGGATGCATACAAATCAGTTGCTATGTATTTTGTATACACAGAAATTGCTGGATGCTCTCTTAACCCGAGTATGTACACCCAGAGTTTGCCCCCTCGCGCACCGTGATCTGTGTCAGCCCGGGCAGCTTGGGTTTGAGCCGGCCCCAGATCCAGAGCGTGATGTTCTCGCATGTCGGCGAGCCCATGCCAGCAATCTCGTTGAGGTTCTTGTGGTCGAGGACATCGAGGCATTCGGTCCAGACTAGTTTTTTCAGATCCGCAAAGTCCAGGATCCAGCCGATGGTTGGGTCGAGGCCGCCGGTGAGGTAGACGGTGAGCCGGTAGGTGTGGCCGTGCATGTGCTTGCACTTGTGCCCATCGGGCAGGCCCTCAATCGCATGGGCAGCATCGAACGTGAAGTCGCGGAAGATTTCCATGCGGGAGTTTAGACTCTGCCTACATGGGCTGGGAGAGCATCTTGCATAATCACATTCGGCGTGCCACGGCTGTGTCAGCCGTGTCTTCTGTGATTCTGATGCCATAACAGCCCACACGGCTGACACAGCCGTGGCACGCCGAATGTGCAAGACGCTCTATGTCTCTGCCGATAAAAAAGCCCCCGCACAACACGGGGGCTTTGGGGATCTGCTTTGGACCTCTATCTGGCGATTTGTTTACTTGCCTTCGAGGGTCACTTCGMGGGTGAYCTCTTCGCCGTCGCGTTTGACGCCGACCTTGACGACATCGCCCGGCTCGTGGTCAACGAGCATGCCCATCCAAGCGCGGATATCGGTGATTTTCTGTCCATCCCAGCGGACGAGCGTGTCTCCGCCTTGCAAGCCTGCTTTGGCAGCGGGGCCCGAGGCATCAACATCGCTGAGTTTGATGCCAAGACCGTCGGAGCTGTAGGCGGGCATGATTCCCATTCGGACTTTGATGTCACCCAGGTTCGGTCCCGAGTTCTGGCCGCGAACCGGCGCGACAAACTCTGGACGCTCAGGCATTGTGCCCAGTTCCATGATGATGTCGTGGTACATGTGGCTGACC
Organism: Phycisphaera sp.; assembly: GCA_002732755.1. Lineage (GTDB taxonomy): Bacteria > Planctomycetota > Phycisphaerae > Phycisphaerales > UBA1924. The sequence continues at coordinate 14,024 of NVSP01000027.1, read as the reverse complement.
TGCACGGTGCTCTCGTTGTTGAGCTTCCACGCCTGATCGCCTGGAGTGTGGTAGTCGGTGTGGAAGTCAGCAATGATCGAGAACAGGACCGGGATGTTYTTKKSGTAGAACRKGGTGTGGTCCGAGGCACCGCTCATGCTCGCCGGGATGACGATTTCAAGGCCGGAGTTATCGAGCATGGGTTGGATTGCCTCTTGCAAGCCAACGCCGGTATTCATGCCGGAGACGATCAGCCGATCGTTGAGGACGCGGCCGATCATGTCAAAGTTCACCATGACGGCATGATCTTCGATCGGGACAATCGGGTTGTTTGAGTAGTACCGCGAGCCGTTGAGGCCGGACTCTTCCGCATCAAAGAGCGTAAAGAGCACTGAGCGAGCGTCGGTTCCTTCGGGAAGTTCGGCGTAGCTGCGACCGATCAGATCTGCCAGCAGCAGAACCGCAGCGGACCCGGAGGCGTTGTCGTCAGCGCCGGGGTGGAGCGTGCCTGATCCCGAGCGTGAGCCGAAGTAGCCCATGCCGATGTGGTCGAGGTGGGCACCCACGACGATCCACTCGTCAGCGAGGTTGCCCTTGCCACGGAGGATGCCGCCGACATTCTCGGCGTTGAGGACTTCACGGTGCAGATCAGCCTTGATCGCCATCGTTGTGCCGAGGTTGATCGTTTGGCCGCCCTCGTTTGCCGCTGCCCAGAGGCTTTCTGCGTCGTGTCCTTCGATTGAGTCGAGGAGCATCTTGCCGGCTTGGGCCGAGACCATGAGGACGGGCTTGTCGCCGCTCGTGCCCGAGCCGCGGAAACCATCGAGCCGGTCGATCCGGTCGTCGTTGGCAAAGGGTGTGTTGATGACGATCGCAGCTTCGGCTCCCCGCTCGAATGCGTTGCGGAGCTTGCCAGCGAATGAAGCGCGCTCAGACCAGCCATCATCTTCACTCCAAGTGCTGTTGCCCTCGGCGTCCATCGGCTCGAAGCGGTACATGACGGCGATCTTGCCGGTGAGGTCGTCGTTGTCGCCGTAGGAGCTAAAGCCGTCGGGGCCATCACCGATGGAGTAACCGACGAAGACAGCTTGCCCCGTAAAGTCGCCCGAGCCGCCAAGGCCGGTGACGGTGTAGTCCCGTTCGGCCTCGAAATTGAACTCAGAGTTACCGGTGTCGGCTTTGAATGATGAAGACTTGATCTCGAGCGTGCCGCCGAGGGGGAAGGCTTGCCTGAACGAGGCGAACTCGCTTGAGCGGACCGTGCCGTTGGCGAGGGTTTCTTCTGTCGGGAACGCCGGTTCGAGTCCGGCGAGTGCGAGGTAGTGCTCGGCGTAGTCTTTGGCGATCTCCATGCCGTCGGACCCGGGGACGCGTCCCTCCATGAAGTCGTTGGCGAGATAGGTGACATGGGCGGTGTACACGCGGAGGTCGCGGTCAAAGTCTTTGACCCCGGTGTCGCTCGGCTGGGCGGTTGTTGTGCCTGCGACTGCGAGCAGTGCCAAACTGGCAAGGCCTCTTCTGAATTGCATCAAGGTGATTCTCCTGGCAAGTGTGGTCACTTCTCGCAGCCTGCGGCGCGAGTTTGTCCCGGCTGTATACCGGTTCAAGTTACCAAAGATGCTAGCATCCACACCCTTCTTGGGGTTCATCAACTGATTGGAGACTTTGTGCGAGCCGGATACCTTCAGGTCGTCTGTATAGCCCTCGTCGCCCTGTTTTCGGGGTTTGCCTACGCAGATCCGCAGGATGGGCCACACACCGAGGTCAGGATCACCATCACGGACACCGATGTGCGGTTCAACATCGCGATGAACCTCAACTATGTCGACGAGATCGCCCCGACCAGCCGGGAGTTTTCCGATATTGTCGATSSGMSMRMRGMRSSSRYRRYYCGRSCKRWKSYMGRMGMKYWMTYKCKRGMKGWYRRYSGSGKRMMMRKYGAMSGCGTCNANSTCSGGGGCATCATCGAGTCGTACGAACTCATCCGGCTCGATCGAGAGAACCTCAAACTGTTCCCAAGGACCGGCCTAAAGGCACTGACGCGGTTTAATATCGTCGTGAGCTATCCGTTCAAGAGCGAGCCGGAAGTCGTCACGATGGAATGGACCGGCTACCCGGAGGATCCGTTCCCACAAGAACCCCTCGGCCCCGATGGCAAACTCCCAAAGCTCTTTGTGCAGGCACTCCTTAAGGCCGAGGGTGTTGTTGAGCAGGTCATCTTCAGCGAATCTGATCCTGTTGTCGAATGGCGTCCATCTCACGCGACAATTGATGATCGGCTCGAAGCCGTCCCAGTTCCGTCATCATTTGGATTGTTGTATATCCCGGGTGTGAGTGCCGCGATTCTTGGGTTGTGGGCGATCATCTCGATGGTATTAATACGCAAAATAGGTGTCAAGCGTGTGATCGAGACAGGAGTTTACGCGTGCTGCGTTGCCGCTTTGACTTGGCCGTTGCTCAAGATACCGGTTGGCGAMCCCAAGGTTGATGATGAGGCGCTGCTTGCGGTGTTCCGTCCGCTGCACACCAATGTCTATCGCGCGTTCGACTACTCGGCGGAGAGCGATATCTACGATGCCCTCTCGCGGAGCGTTTCGGGTGACATGCTCGAAGAACTTTACACCTCGATCCATCGAGGCTTGGTTCAAGCAGAACAAGGCGGCTCGGTTGGGCGGATTACCAAGGTCGTTCTCGACGAAGCCAGCATAACGAGCGTGGACCCGGTTGTGCCAAGCTTTATGGTCGAGGCGTACTGGATCGTCGAGGGCACGGTCTACCACTGGGGCCACTCGCACCCAAAGCAGACCGTGTACCACGCGAACTTTACGATCGCTGCCAACGGTTTGAAATGGCGGATTGTTTCCAGTGAAATTCTCTCGTCGCAACATCTGAACCCGAGCCCGATCTCGCTTCCACCGGGAACCGGGCTGTGAATACTGCTGAGATGACTAGGTCGGCCCAGCCCGCGATTGAGTTGACCAGTATCCGTTTTTCCCATGAGGCTTCGCCCGAAGAAGGCGAGCCGTTTACTCTGGTGGTTGACTATCTGCGGGTCAACGCGGGCGCTGTTGTCGCGTGCATCGGCCCCAGCGGCTCGGGCAAATCGACGATGCTCGATCTGATCGCGGGCATCCACAAGCCGACAACAGGGCAGCTTGTTGTCGCTGGGCATGCGATGCACGAGATCGGAGCCGATGCCCGGCGGGCGGTTCGGCTGCAAGAAATTGGGCTTGTGTTTCAGAACCTTGCGCTTGTTGAATATCTCACCGCACTCGAGAACATTCTGCTGCCGGGGTTTATCGATGCGGCAGCACGCGCCCCAAAGAAGGCGCGTGCCGAGTCACTCGCAGAGTCGCTTGATATTGCGCACCTCTTGAAGCGCCGCCCGCGAAGGCTCTCGCAGGGTGAGCGGCAGCGCGTCGCGATTTGCCGGGCGTTGGTGACCAACCCCAAGGTGCTGCTTTGCGATGAGCCTACTGGCAACCTTGACCCGGACCGCAGTTCCCGCACGATCGACCTGCTTCTGGAAGCGGGCGCAGCAAGCGGGGCAGCGGTGGTCATGGCGACGCACGACTACTCGCTGCTCGACCGGTTCGATGATGTGATCGACATGGCGCACCTTCAGGGGGCAACGCCATGACCGGGGCGATCAGGCTCGGCATCCTCTATGCGATTCGGCACAAGGCTCAAACGCTTGTGGTTGCAATCTGTATCGCCGCGACCGTGGGGCTGCCCGTGGCAGCGAACCTTGTGCTTGGGCACTACGAACAGCAACTGACCAAGCGGGCGGACTCGATCCCGCTTGTAGCCGGGTCCAAAGGCAGCCGGTTCGATCTTGCGTTTACGGTTCTGTATTTCAGAGAGCAACCAATCGAATCCATCACGATGGGATTGTTCAACGAAATCGCTGCTGATCCAAATGTGACAGCGGTGCCGGTGCATCTTGGGTTTACCGCCATGAAGAAGCCGATCGTCGCCGTTGGGCTTGACTACTTTGATCTGCGTGGGCTTCGCCCGGCATCTGGCACGCTGCCGTTGATGCTTGGCGATGCGGTGCTCGGCGCGCAGGTGGCGCAGAAACTTGGCATAGAAACTGGCGGCACGCTGTTTAGTGATCAGCGGGAGTTGTATGACTTGTCGGTGCCCCCGCCGCTGAAAATGCGGGTCGTGGGGGTGCTCGCTCCAACGGCTTCCGCCGACGACCATGTGGTGTTTACGGGCATCGAAACCGCGTGGGTGCTTGAGGGCGAGTATCACGGCCATATCGATTCGGAGTCGATCGACCAGTCGCTCGTCATGGCGCGCACGGCGGACCATGTCGCGGTCAGCCCTTCGATGGCAGAGTACAACGAGATTACGGATGAGAACATTGCCTCGTTTCACGCCCACGGCGACCCGAATCTGCTCCCAATCACCGGCGTCATGATCTTCCCAGATGATAAAAAAGCGAGCACGATCATCATGGCCCGCATCAACAACGAGGGCAAGTTCCAAGCGATCGACCCGGGCGCACTCGTCAGCGAACTCTTCGAGGTTGTGTTCCGCGTGAAGGTCGTGTTCGATTGGCTCATCGCGCTGATGGCGGGCGTCACCGTGCTGCTGATCTCGCTTGTGTCGCTGCTGGCAACCCGACTGCGCGCCGATGAACTCTCAACACTCGCCCGCATCGGTGCCTCTCGCGGCTACCTTGCCGCACTGGTTTCAATGCAGTTGGCGATCTCGATTTCATTCGGCGTGGTGTTTGGGCTTGCCGCTGCGTATGTTGCGATGTTTGTGCTCAAAGACCAGATCTATACCATGTGAGGTGATGAGATGAAGGCTATCTATGCGTTGGTTTTTGTTTGTACGATCGTTCTTGCAGCGGCGGGCTGTTCTAAGGAACAGACAACTGCCGAGCCAGAGAACCAACACGAAGAAGTTATCCTGACAACATTTTATCCGATGAYSTANCYKTRMSSGMASRATCGCGGGCGACTTTGTGCCGGTTGAGTGCCTCGTTCCAGAGGGCGAAGACCCGATCTTCTGGCGGCCTTCACGAGAAGCCCTCCAGCGATATGCAAGTGCCAAACTTGTCGTACTCAACGGTGCTGGCTTTGAGAAATGGACGCAGCAGGCAACGCTGCCGGCGAGCCGGGTTGTGGATACAAACGCCGGTTCAGAGGCGATGTTTCTAAGATACGAAAGCGGTGTGTCCCACAGCCACGGCCCGGGCGGGGAACACTCGCACACCGGAACCGACGGGCACACCTGGCTTGGCGATGACACGCTGGCTAAGCAGATATCCAATCTCACCGATGCGATGATTCAGGCATGGCCTGTACACGAAGCTGCGTTTTCTGCCAACGCAGCCATGCTCACACAAGACCTTGCCAACCTGAATCGCCGCCTGCAAGATGAGGTCAGCGGCAACCTCGACGGCATCAAGCTTCTTGCATCGCACCCCGCGTACAACTATCTTGCACGCTCCAGCGGCTGGATGATTACCAACCTCGATCTCGACCCTGCGGAGGGATTGAGCGATGAAGCGATCGCCAAGATCAAYGAGGCGATCGGGGATCACGAAGGCAAGGTGATYYTGCTCTGGGAAGCCGAGCCTGCGATTGACCGCAGTATCGAGTACCCGTTTCAGAATGTCATGTTTAGCCCTGCCGAGCTTCCGGTGACGGGCACAGAGGCCGCATCACCGGACTACATCGGCATCATGAACGCGAATATCGATCGGCTTGTTGAAGCGATCAAWAAGTAAACTATCGGCGTCGGCGGAATGTTGCAAGGCCGCCGAGCGCAAGAGCGATACTTGACGCGGGTGTTGGGACGAGACGGACATCGACTCCATCGAATCCGAACCGCGTGGCATCACCGCCCGGATCGACGGTGGGCGAGCCACCAAAGTCGAATGTAATCGTGGTGCTGGTTGCTTCGAACACGATTGACTGGGGTGTCCAGACATTCAGCCCGCCGTTTTCTACCGGGTCGTTGAGGATTGAAGTAGAGAAAGTTGCGACATCGGCCCCGACGAGAGCGACATCGAGGGCGTGATCGTTGCCATCCCAGCCGGACCAAGTATATYGGAGGATGGTTGCCCAGAAATCGAGCTCGTAGGTTTCACCGATGGTAAAGCCGTCGAGAGAGAGGCGGACGCTCTCGTTTGATACGCCGCCGGGCGACCCGAGATCGAAGTTGAGCATCCAGATCGCTGCATCACCGTCGGCTCCGGAGAGGCTTGTCGACGGGTTGAAGAAGAGGTCATCACCGAGGTCTGGTGACGCGGTAAGCGAGGTCCAGCCGGGGAGGAWGTTGCCGGTGACTCCGGTGACATTTGTTGTTCCAAAGTCTTTCCACGCCGCCGATGCGAAGGGGACGGTGGTCTGGGCGGCTGCGGTCCCGCAGAGTGCGATGCCGCAAGCGACGAGTGTGGCTGATGTCGTGTTCATGTCTATCTCCTTGACGCCGAACTGAAAGGGCGTTGGTGAGACATCCGAGAATCGTTGCTGGGTCACGACACGAAAAAAGCCCCGGGATGTAAAAATCCCAGGGCTTCGGTGTGTTCGCATGCTTTGCTGTGGGCGGCTTAGTCTTTTGCTGCCATCATCCGCATCATGTCGACACAGCGGTAGGCGTAGCCGGCTTCGTTGTCGTACCAGGCCACGATCTTGAAGAAGCGATCGTTGAGTTGGATGGCTGCCTTGGCATCGTAGATCGAGCTGCGCGGATCACCGATGAAGTCGGAACTGACGACTTCTTCATCGGTGTAGCCGAGCACGCCAGACATCGAGCCAGCCGCCGCTTCTTTCATAGCAGCGCCGATCGCTTCAATGCTCGTCGCCTTTGCGGTGCGGAAGGTCAGATCCACGCACGAGACATCAGCCGTCGGTACGCGGAACGCCATGCCTGTCAGTTTGCCTTTGAGTTCCGGGATGCACAGCGCGACCGCCTTGGCGGCGCCGGTGCTTGCGGGGATGATGTTCTGGTAGGCGTTTCGTCCGCCGCGCCAGTCCTTCTTGGATGGKCCGTCTTGYGTGGGCTGSGTCGCMGTGGCTGCGTGGATSGTKGTCATSAGSCCYTCGTCRAGMCCGAASKTGTCRTTGATGACCTTGGCGATWGGTGCCAGRCAGTTKGTYGTGCARCTCGCGTTGCTGATGACWRKGTCSGTTGMKGGGTTGTAYTCCTCGTGGTTGACCTTGTACGCCATTGTGCGGACCTGATCGGGCGTTTTCGTCGGTGCGCTGATGACAACGCGCTTGCAGCCGTTGTTCTCGATGTGCTTGTGCGCGCCATCGTAATCAGTAAAGAATCCGGTCGCTTCCAGAACATAGTCAACGCCCCATTCGCCCCACGGCAGCTGGGCCGGGTCGCGGACCGCCATCGTCTTGGTCGTCTTGCCGTTGATCGTAAAGGAGTTGTCGGTCGCCGAGACCTCGGCGTGTTTGTTGTCGACCATGAACCGGCCGTGCATCGTATCATACTTGAGCAGGTACGCGAGGTTGTCTGCTGGCACAAGGTCGTTGACCGCGACAAGCTCGATGTTGGGATCGTTGGCGGTGATCCTTGCGACGAGGCGGCCGATGCGACCAAAGCCGTTGATTCCGATGCGGATAGCCATGATTCTTACTCCCTATTTTCCGTGTCGGCCCATCGCTTGGGCCGGGATATGTCTGTGTCAAACTCTCTATCGGAGATATCGCCTCTCAACTCGCTGTCGATACAGAAAGTCGGCTGTGCCTCACCTCGCCCCCGACCATCGTCAGGACCGATCTTGCCGCAAATTGCCTCCCCAGGAAAGGCGTGTTCCGGCTCTGGCCTTCCAGATCTGCTTCCGTGACCGCCCATTCGTGCGCCGGGTCGATCAGCGTGATGTCCGCAAGCCCGCCTTCGCGGAGCTCGCCCAGCCCATCCTCGCCGAGGTTCGCTTGGTCTAGGTTGCACAGCCGCGCCGGGTTGATCGTCATCAACTCAACCATCTTGGGCCAGTCAATATGCCCGGTCTCAACCAGTGCCTGCGCGTACCCCGCGACGGCGGTCTCCAAGCCGATGATCCCAAACGGTGCGTCGGCAAACGGGAGCGATTTTTCATCTGGCGTGTGCGGCGCGTGGTCTGTTGCGAGGATCGTGATGATGCCGTCGGCGATGCCTTTGCGGATCGCCTGCATATCGCTCTGCTCACGCAACGGCGGGTTCATCTTGGCGCTCGTGTCATACCCAAGACACGCCTCGTCGGTCAGCAGCAAGTGGTGGGGCGATGCTTCTGCGGTGACGGGCAAGCCGTTGACTTGGGCGATTCGGATGATCTCGATCGAGCCGGCGCACGAGAGGTGCTGGACGTGGTATCGGCACGGCGCAACGCTGAGCAAACGCACATCGCGCTCGATGATGATCTCTTCTGCAATGCCTGGCCAACCGGTCAAGCCGAGCTGGGTTGAGATCCCGCCCGCGTGCATCGCGGCTCCGCGTGTGAGCGTCGGTTCCTGGCAGTGCTGCATGAAGACCAAGCCCGCAGCAGCGGTGGCGGTGAACACCGACTTCATCACGCCCGCCGACGCGATCACATCCCCATCGTCAGAGATCCCGACCGCGCCCGCTCGGGCGAGCAGCCTGATCTCCGTCATCCGTTCACCGGCTCGGCCCACCGTCCCAGCAGCGACCGGAAAGACTCGGCACTTGGCAAATCGGGCCTGATCGAAAATGAACCGAACGATCTCGGGGGAGTCCAGCGTCGGAGATGTATTGGGCATGCAACAGATCGTGGTGAACCCACCGGCAACCGCAGCCTGTGAGCCTGTCAGGATGGTCTCTTTGTGCTCTTGGCCCGGCTCACGCAGATGCACATGCGGATCGATCAGCCCGGGGCAGACAATCAGGCCCGTTGCATCGATGATTTCAGCACCATCGGCGGGCAGATTCTCGTCGATTTTGGAGACCCGATCGCCTTGGATGAGCACATCGATAACGCGGTCGGTACCCGAAGCCGGGTCCAGAACTCGCCCGCCCCTGATAAGTGTGGTCGCCATGGCCAAGGGTAGCGCCGATGGGCAGGGCAGGATGGTTTCGGGTGCAATCGGTGCGTACCATCAGGCCATGTATTCCGGGGCGTGGCGCAGCTTGGTAGCGCGTTTGACTGGGGGTCAAAAGGTCGCAGGTTCAAATCCTGTCGCCCCGATTTCGGCGTTGAGAAAGGTCTCGGCGTCGGCCCGTTTTTGAGACGGGCGCATAGCTCAGTTGGCTAGAGCGCTGCCGTCACATGGCAGAGGTCACAGGTTCAAGTCCTGTTGCGCCCATTGACTTACACGCTGCAAACCTCACAGTTTGCGGCGTTGTTCGTTTTTGTTCCCGATCGTCTACGGGTATTCGGGAAACGCGGACAGGTCCACGAACGCTTCGTAGTTCTCATACCGACCGATGCTGCTTGTGTACATGGGCCTGCTGACCTGATCGTGGCTGAGTGTTCGGACGCGGCGTTTGCTTTTGTAGAACTCGAAACACTTCTCGTCTGGCTCAAGCCCGAGAAATTCGAGTAGCCCGGGGATCTGACCCTCTGGGTTGCTGGCAAGATCCTCGTAGCGGATTTCGAGGATTGGGATGTCGAGCGTTTCTTTCCAGTGGGTCATCAGCCGTTCTGATTGTTCCCATGCCTTTGCGGTCCAGTCGGGGCGCGCGGTCCACGGGAACATCGTGTTGTTGAATTCGCCCGTGTAGCAACTGATGGCAACATCTCTTGGGTCTCTTCGGATGTGGATGATCTTGGTTGCTGGGAACAGCTTGGCGATCAGCCCAACGATCATGTCATTTCCGAGCGCCTTGTTGACGATCCGTGTTGCATTCGGCGGGGCGAGTTGCTCGACTTTGTTGACATATTCCCACGCTGCTTCGGTCCAGCGGGCGCTGTTGCACGAGCCAAATCGTTCTTGTGGCGGCTTGGACGGGTCGTAGTTTGCCCCAATCTCCGCGGCGAACCGGAGGATGGTCCCAAGCTCGCCGACGCCCGCAGCTTGTGGATGGGCATCGATGATCTGATCGAGCAGGCTCGTGCCACTGCGGGGCATGCCCGCGATGAAGACGGGCAGCGAACTGTCGCAGGAACTCACGGGGTAGTCGGCCATCAGATCCGAAGACCAGTTGGCGATGAGATGTGAGATCCCGGCTTCGTGTTGATCGGGATCAAATGGTGTGCTGTTGAGTGTGTGTGCCTCTGTTGCGGTCTGAAACGCAAGCTCAAATTGGCCTGACCGGTCACACGCCTTCACTTTGGAAAACAGGGCAGTTTTTCGTGTAGCGGGTGGTAAGCTGGGTCGATTCAGGATCGCATCGGTTGTCTTGATCGCTTCGGCGTAGTCATGCTGCTGCATCAGGAACTTGGCGCAGATACCAAGAACCGTGGTTGGGACTGGCTTGGCTTGGGATTTGAATCCCTTGGAAATCGCAGTGAGAATGCTCTCTGCTTCATCAAGCTGGCCGGCTTCTTGCAGTGCATCCGCCTTGAGGATTTGTGGGGACAGGTTGCCGGGCTTGCGGCGAATGAGCCTGTCGCAGATCTGTAAGCAGCTTTCAAGGTCGCCTGTTTCGCGCAGACAGGATGCCAGCAGCAGCAGTGTGTCGGGGTGCTCTTGTTCTTGCAGTGAACGCTTGGCGATCTGGGTGGCATCTTCAAAGCRGCTTTGTTGCTTGGCAATCACGCCGAGCAGATAGAGCGCTTCGGGGTCTGGCTTCTGCTGGTTTGCAAGCGGAATGAGCAGACGCGCGGTTTGTTCGAGTTGGCCCTGGCCAAGCAGATGSCSGRSWWSRGCGACAATCTGGGAGCGCTGCGGTGCAGGCGTTGATGGGTTGGGTATGTCGGCCACGCGGGTAGATCTCCTGCGGCCAGCGTATCGAGGATCGCCAATAACGCAAGCTACGAGATATCGGTTTGGTACACGGTCATCGAATCGAGGTCAAGCGCTGGGCAATAGGCGTGGAGGCTCATCGCCCGTTGGCCCGGAAGAGTTGCAAGGCGATGGATGGCTTTGTGGTTGCTTGTCCCTGCAGTGCCCGGGAGCAATCGTCGTTTGGCGATCTCGCGCACGCGTACACCTTTGATGATCGCGTATCTGGTTTCTTCGAGTATGCCTTCAAGGACCGCAAAGCCGCACTCGCTCTCGTCGTGGTCGTGGATCTCGGTTGCGCAGTCGTCCCAGAGCAGGGCGAGCAGGACCCAGTCGTCGGTTGATGCGATCTCGCACCGCTGGTAGCAGCATTCTGCAAAGCAGTCGCATGCTTTGAGATGCGAGATATCGAGTTTGAGCATCGAGAACGCGCGCGCAACGCTGGCGGGATCGGATGTATCCAATTCGGAACTGCCAAAGAGCGTAGAGATCTGCTGGCGTGAGATTGCGTGAAGCGAGGGGTGGAACCGAATTTGGTCAACGGGGACGATAGGACCACTCCTCTGATGGCCCGGTCAGCCTGCCACTCTACATTCGGCGGCGGCAACTCAGGCCCGTGCGGGGCTGAAATGTCCCCGGTCTCGACATAGAGAGTATGGGCGAGCTGTAGCGGTTGGTCAAGTTTACACCAAATAGCAACAAWACATCCGAAACATGATGCAATAATAGCAAGATGTTGCTGTGCAGCAGATGCGATCTGCATGATCTATAGTTCCGCGTGGATTCTCAGATGACCGATTCGAGCAGTTTCCGTGTCGCAGCGATGTACAAGTTCGCCGATGTAGGGCGGTGCGCTCTGGGTATGCAATCTCTTCGAGATGCGATCAATCAGGTCTTAACCGACAACCAGATCGGGGGCACGATCATCATCGCCGAGGAAGGGATCAACGGCACGGTCGCCGGCAAACMATCCTCGATCGATRCMTTYCTCSACTTTCTCCGGCATGACCCGGCATTCGAGGGCAAACTCACGGACATCGATGTCAAGTTCTCGCAGTGTTCGCAGCAGCCCTTTGGCAGGACGCGCGTCAAGATCAAGCCTGAGATCGTGACCATGCGCGTTGATGATGTTTCGCCGACACGGGCGGTGGGGCACTATGTCAATCCAGAACACTGGAACGAGCTGATCGACGACCCCGATGTTCTGGTTATCGATACCCGCAACGATTTCGAGTTTCAGGTCGGCACATTTGTTTCGAGATCAGGCAAGCGGTCGGTGAATCCGCGAACGGTCTCGTTCTGCGATTTTCCGGCGTACATCCAGAAACAACTCAGTGACAAAAAGAGTACGAAGATCGCGATGTTCTGCACCGGCGGCATCCGCTGCGAGAAAGCAACCTCGTACATGCTCGAGCAGGGCTTTGAGGATGTCTTTCATCTCAAGGGCGGTGTTCTTCAGTATCTCGAGGATGTTCCAGAAGAAGATTCTCGCYSSGWGKNGYSASTGKNTCGNGTTCGATGAGCGTGTCGCCGTCGATCACAATCTCGAACCGGGGCGGTACATTTTGTGTCACGCGTGCCGGATGCCGTTGACCGTTGATGAATCCAGCGATGAGCGGTATGAGCGGGGCGTGTCGTGCCACAGGTGCTTTGGAACTCGTTCAGAAGCGGATCTGGCCGGGCTTCGTGAGCGGCAGCGGCAGGTCGATCTCTCTGCCAGCCGGGGTGAGCGACATATCGGAACCACATACGCTTTGATGARCCTAAAAAACGAAGGCTAATTCCGATAATATCGCACTATGTGGTAAATAACGGCGTAGTTTGCAAGATTCTTCCTATCCTGTACCATCGGATCCGTCGAGTGATGCTCCGATAAATCTATGCTCTGGCTGATTCTGCAAGCATGTCCCAATTCATCTAAACTAGTGAAAGCTACGATGCCAATATCTCCTCAGCTCARCGTCAAACCTTTCGCCGAAGATCGAGCGCCAAGGCAGATCCTTGTCGTGCTTATCGTTGGTGTGTTCGGGATCTCAGCGTTGAGTCTGATTGCCAACATCCTCTGGATGAATCAGGTTCAGTTTGCAAGCAAGGCGATGCTGTTCTTTGATGTGGACCAAGAGAAGAGCCTGGCGACATGGTGGGCAACGGTCACGCTRGCGTCGCTTGGTGTACTGACTTGGTTTGTCGGGCAGAGCAGACCGAAAACATCCTTTGGTGAACGGCTYGGCTGGTGGATGCTGGCGTTYGGGTTCGTGTTTCTCTCGGTGGATGAGAGCTGCATGCTTCACGAACGCATCGGCGGCAAGACTGCGTTTGGTGTCGATACACCGTTTGAGTACGCGCGCTGGATCATCGTGTGGCTCCCGCTTGCCGCTCTGTTCGGTGGGTTCATCTTCTGGAAGATGTGGCGAGGTTCAAAGCGAACGGTGATCGGGCTSACGGTTGGCGCKGTTGTCTTTCTTGCTGGYGCGGTTGGGACCGAGATCATCAACTCGAAGAACCGGTACGCMGCMGACAGCACGACGCAGGAACGCYTGCGTCTYGARGCGACCGACTTTGAGGAAACCCAGCCTCTGGTGTTCACCGGCAAAGAGAACTACGCCTACATCGCGGGCACCGCGATCGAGGAGTTTCTCGAGATGCTGGGYGTGGTCATCTGGTTCTGGGTGATGTTCCGAGCACGAGATGAGAGCAAGGTTCTCAACCGATCACAGGCTCCAGTACTGGAGGCAAAGCCAATTTCGACTAGGCCAACTGCTGCCGCTGTTGTGGAAAACAAGGCGTCGGCTACGACGGAATTGGTGGAAGCGATCGAGGATGAATAATCCCGCTTAGCGGCGTTGCCACGGCTTGCCTTTCCTCAAATAGGGCAAAACCAACCCAAAGCGCTCCCCCTGACCCGGTAACCTAGATCTAGACTCAGACATCCATATATCGTATCGTCGCCACTCGTTTCCATGTAGTCTGGGGTCTGCAAGAAGAAGCCAGCGATAGCTGTAGGCCTTCATCGACGGAGCTTGAGGTGGATCACAATGCAAGTGCCAGTGCGACTCAGCTGCTGACCCGGGTGTCTGCTGGAGAGTCGGGGGCTGTGGATCGGCTCACACCGATCGTGTACGAGCAGCTCCGTGCGATGGCGACCGGATTTCTCGCGGGCGAGCGAGCGGGGCACACGCTGCAACCGAC
>NVSP01000026.1 GCA_002732755.1 Phycisphaera sp. | reverse complement strand
TGATCGACTTTCACAGCCGGCACAAATTCCAGCTGCTGGCCCACTGCCAGAAAACCTACCGCCAGCTGGGTCCCTTGCTCAGCGACCTGAAAGCCCGGCCGCTGGAGCAGATCGCCGAGGAATATATCCACGCCTTGATGGTCGCCATGAAGAAGCGGGTATCCCGTGGTGCCCATGTGAATACCCTGCAACACCTGGCGGGTTTTTTGCGTGAGGGCCTCAGTGATACCGACAGGGCGTTGATCAACGAACAGATTGAGGCCTACCTCCGCGAGGAGGTGCCGTTGATCGTGCCCATGACCGGGCGGTCGATGCCACCCTTGGCGACAAACCCGGTCTCCGAGCCAGCCTGCGCCATGTCGAAGATCGCAAGCGCCATCGGAATCCCAAGCCCACGCCGGATGTCGCTGCCTTCATCAAACTTGCCATTGGGCGTGCCCGGCGACCCATCCCCAAGATCCATAAACGGCACAAACGCATCAAGCCGAAGATGAGCACGATCAAGAACATAGGTATCCTGCTTGGCAACATTGCCGCCCGAGCCCAACGGGTCGATCTCGAACGACAGATCGGTAAACGGATCGTCCACGCCGCCGGCCGCAACCCGTGTCGTTTCTGGACCGACCGAATCTGAATATCCCGCAGCCGCTGCAAGTGCCTCGCCGAGCGTGGTCCACTGGGCTTCATATTGCATGATGCGAACATTGACATCGGGGGCATACGCACCATCGGCAGATGCCGGCGCGGGCGTCGTGCCCGGACCAACTTCCAGCGGCGTGCGATACCCACCCACCGCCAGCGGCAAAAGCATGTCGCCCACCCGCAAACTCCGCCGACCAGTCAAGAAATCACGAAACTCGTTCTGATTGACCGTGATCGAGATGTAGCTGTTCTCTGCATATTCACCGAAGTCCGTGACATCGCTCGCTTCGATCTCCGCGCCGAGCGTGATGGTATCTGCACGATTAAAGACCGGCGTGCCCAGACCATCAAAGAGTTCCGCATTCTCCGTCCCATCTAGGAGTTCATCCCAGAGCGTAACTACATTGGTATGAGTCTGGTAGTCGTCGATAGCATCACCATCAAAATCCTCCAAAAGATACAGATCTTCAGGCAGCACATCCTGACCATCACCTGAAACATCAATTACATGCTCTAGGAACGGCGACTCTTCGAACGCTTTGAATGCACTCGATGGGTTCTGGAATGTCGGCTCGAACACCTTWGCGGGCAGAGCACCGATTGGCGTGCCTTGGACAACCTCATTTCCGGGCGAACCCGCTGTCGATGTCGTGGACAGATTCCCATCATAGTAAACAACAGAGCTGCGCCCAGACTCGAACTGACTGTCATCCTTGCGTGAGATATTGCCCCACAGAGCAACACCAAGTTGGATGCCATCTAGGTTATAGTTGATCCCGCCGGGGGATGGATAATCATCTGGAGCAGCGCGATGAAATTCGTTACCCCGGATAGCATCATTAATGTTGTTGACGAGTTCGCCGTTCGGACCTGATCTCGTAGGCAGGTCAAGTCGCCGATCCAAGGCCGCCCGGATGTCTGCTGTTCCGCCGAATGTTACTTCTTTGACCTTGATCGCGGAAGTGTCCCGGAGCCGATCAACCAACTGATCTGTCGAACGGTCGGCCATGGCAAGCGAACCGGCGGCCCAGTCGATCCTCCCAAGTGTTGGATTAACATAGTCTGGGTTGTCGCGCCAGAGCATTACCACCCGGTTGGCATCGCTCTTGGCATCGGGCGTGCCGTGGAAGAAATCAACGACATCGCCGGGCAGAACCTTATTGTATGAACCGGAGCCGGTCAGTGTGCCCGGAGGCGGCTTGGCATATCGAGTTTCGATCTGAATAAGTGACTCGTCGCGAACGAGGCCTGTCTGAGCCTCAATCATCCGCTCGAACGCGGAAACACCCGAAGAAGACAGGGGAATAACATTTGCAGTCTGAAGGCGTGCATCGACCATCGCCGCATCGACAGGATTGCTCACCCACAACACAACCGTAGACAACGGCGGCAGCACGATTGAGCCACCAACACCGCCACCAACATTGTAGAACGAATCTGCAAACTCGATGTAGTAGTCATCGAGCACGATCGGAACATCAAACGGGTTGAAGAGCTGGAAGAACAACGCCTGGAAGAGGAAATCGGTATTCGTGGCTTCAACTTCACCTTTAATATTGGGAAGACCATCAAAATCGTCATGATCTCCACCGATTCCATTTGGCCCGCCTCCCGGTGATATTTGCCACTCGCCTTCTGATGTAGCGCTCCCGTCATGCGCATCATCAAGGCCGTTAAGACCGCGCGAAACATCCGTGTACATAGTCATCGACGAAACCTGGCTCAAAAACGGTTGCGGCTCAACGCCGTACAGAATCATCGCATCATGCGAGACGTTCTGTAGGCCGCTCCGTGCGATATGTTCCGGCGGGACGGTGAGGTCGTACCCCTCGCCTCGGTAGAGTTCTTCAACATCGAGCTTAAGCCCGGCTTCCCAGAGCTGGTCCATGATGTTGGTCGGCATCGACCCGGGCAAGGGCGGCGTCCAGTTGTCGGACAGCCTCAGCACCGCTGCCGTGGGCGTGTCTTGACGCAGGGCGTATGCGGATTTTGTCACCGCATCGCTGAGATCGAGATTGATCACACTAGGAACATCGGGGACACCGTTTGGAAGGCCACCGGGCGTGCCGTCGTTGAGATCGATGTAAGGCATGTCCGCCATGTCGCGGAAGTTGAGCGCCATGTGGCCCGCAAGGCGGACAGCAAGCTCGGGGCCCATGTGGCCGTAGTACTGCGTCTTGGTTTTATTGAAACGCTCGGCATCGCCGGGGAAATTTCGCTCCCAGTCCTCTTGCGCAAGGTTCGGTGCGAGCAATTCCATGTACAACCCGAATGTGTTTGCGAGCAGGTCGCCTTGGGCTTCGTACAGATCATCGAACACATCACCATCACCGTCCAAGTCGCTCCCGCTTGTGGGAACATCATTCAGATACTCGCCATCACCGAGCACCAGACCATCGAGCCATATCTTGCGGTCAACATCTTCGGTCAGGTGCGCAAAGTTGGCGGCTTCAAGGATGTTGCTGCGGAGCGGGCGGTGGCCACTGACGGTCGTGAGCATCCGGCGCACATCAACAGCGGATCGTAACCGTTTGATCCTGAGCCGCTCCATCGGATCAGTTACCATTAGCGGATTAATCCATGCGTCAGAAGTGGTTGACCGATCCGACCGCAGCATCGAGTACGACAGCGGGTTGTCATCATCGTTGTCGCTCGAGAGCGCCTGCTCGAGGAGCGAGAAGTTCTGGTCATCGTTGATGCCGTGGAATGTGAGGAGTTCGACAAGGTCGTCTATGCCATAAGGAGCGGTCCTGCTGTTGCCACCGGCGGTGCTTCCTGGGTAGACGCTGCCGATCGAGTTGGCGTAGGCGAGCCGCTGGTCGGATGTCATAAACGGCGTGTAGTCTTCGAGCATGTCGCTGAGCGTGGCACCCGGGTTTTCTTCGCCGGGGACTTGGCCGTAGTCAAAGCCTCGGCCACGGATCGAACCCGAGATCAGCCGGAGGTACGCCTTTCTKCCGATCTTCTGGGCGAGTTCATTGTCGTAGAACTGGTAGTCGCCGGCCTGCCCCGTGTTGGTTGTAAACGCCTCGGCGTACCCGCGGATCTCGCCGGTTTCGGGCGTCATCCGCTTCTCAGTGCCGTGGAAAATCTTGAACAGGTTGATCTCGTGCGCACCGGCTCCAAGCCTCGTGCTCGATGTTGGCGGCGTCAGGAAATCAGTCGCGGTCGAGACATTGACAAGACTCGACAAGTCGATCGCACGCACCGCCATGAAGAAGCGGTAGTCCGAATCACCAAGTATCGCGACCGGACGCTCCGCATCGCTGAAGTCGATAAGCTCAATCCACCGTGAATCGAGGAAGCCATCGCCATCGGCATCGGCGTACTGGTAGGCAAAATAGTTATCATCACCCGGGAGTTCTAAGCCACCCGAGAAAGAATCATTGATTGGGCGAAACAACCCCTCTTGGTACATCGTCCAGTGCGCGGGACGGTTCCAATCTGCAGAAATGTTGCTCGTAGTGCCGCCGAGCATCCTGTCATATGGTAGATCTTGAGTCGGGTTGCCATCCTTATCGATAAGCCAGAGCCGTGCCGTCTCCGATCCAGGAGTACGCGTGRGATTCAAAGATGAAGTACCAAATCCACCATCTGGTGTTCCATCACGGAGATAGAAGAGGTTGACGAATCGACCATCTGGCGCGAAGTTTGAAATCTGAAGCCAGTCGCGTTGACGGAGATACATCGGCTGATCGAGATCGAGCAAACCGCCACCCAGATCCACCGGCCGAGTCGAAGCCAGGAACGGATCGCTGGCAACGCGGGGGTCGTTGGCGATGTTCGTCAGCGATGCCAGACTATTGGCAGCAACAAGATCACGGTCCCAGACAAGATCGGCGCTATGCCCACCACTCGGGCGGAAACGCAAGCCATCAATCGCGGTTTGATCTGACAAGCCGCCGCCAAACACCGATGGCACGCTGATATAGTGGAAGTCCGTGTAGGGCATATCCACCGTCTCGCGGCGCATGATCGGCGTAAGGCGAAAGGGCGGCGTGTTCCCGTCGAGGATCACAAGAGCATCCAACATCGCAACCTCGGGCGTGAGGTTGAACACATCGCGGGCAATCGTGTCGAGGATGTGCTGGGCGTAGCCATCGAGACTGGCGTTGATGTCCTTGCGAGCCACAACAGTCTCAGCCGTGCGCCGATCGCCTTTGCCGATCGCAGCGTACACCACAGCCAAAACCAAGACCATCGCCAGCGCACCAAGCACCAGCAGCAGCACGGTGCCCCTGCGCGAACGCGAGGCGAGTTTGGTTGCGATTTCTCGGACACTATGATTCAATGGTGCGAACATCTTTGCGCACTCCGTTTCTGGTATCGGGCGTTGGCCCGTACTGCTTGGCCAACGCTTCCTTCGCGTCGGCTCTGTCCATCCCCGTTCTATCGGCTCCTGCCGAAAGGGGGCTTACTCAGATCCCTTTGCCATCTGGAATTTCAATGATAAATTGAAACGTCTCCTCGACGGTCTGATCAATGGGATCAGCAAACGACATCGTGATCCTGACCAGCTTGGGCCAAGGCCACTCGTCCTCTGCTGCGTTGCCGTCGCCGTCGATATCGTCGGCGACGCCGTCGTCGTTCATGTCGTATCCGTCTGCGATACCGTCGTCGTCGTTGTCAATCGGAACCGCCCGCGGGTCTGCGTAGCCGAAGTAGTGCGTCAACGGGTGCCGCAACGGCTGGTCCCGCAGGCGATCGGCGTCCGCCCTGTTGTTCTCGGTATCGGTTACCAAACCGTTGACAAGGTCGGCAAGCAGATGCTGCTCAATCCGGCGTTGATCCTCACCATCGGAACTAGACGGACCCGACGTATTTGGCCGAGGCGTTTCCGGGCGGAGTCTACTTACGAGCCTTGTGTGTTCCGGGGCATTAGAATCGTCTAAATCGCGTGGATTGTGGCCGTACCAGATCACCTGCTCGGTATCTGGGTCGTACTGCCCAAGGCTCCACTCAACAATGAACTCGGTACACCTCGGCATGAACTGCGACGAGCCGATGAGCTGCTGATCCGCGCGGAACGCAGCCTGCAACACAGCGCTGTAGCCCTCGGCGGCATCGGGGCTAAAGACATCCGCGTTGTAACCGGGAGGCGATGGCTCGTACCGCATCCGCGTGCGAGCCGTGTCATCCTCGTACACATCCCCCCGATCAGCCGGGTACGGCCCCGGCGCACTCGCRCCAACCARCACRCGRGGRTCAGTACCCCGCCATGAYGCSGAGTARTCCGGGTTGATCGTCCAGCCGCTCTCGCCCTCCCAAATCCGTTCGTTGGATCGGCCGGGGAACGCATCTGACATCCACGACTGCTGAACATGCACCAGAGCCTGCAAGCCTGTCACGTTATCGTTGACACCAAGCGTATTGGCAAACGGCGTGTTCGGTGCAAAATTGTCGCCCTGCACAAAGTCTGCATCCTGAAGCGAGAACCGRTAYGCAAGAAACTCGCTCTGGCTCATCGCGTAAACCCTGTCTCGTGGGTTGTAGCGAGGAAGATTTGTAAATATACCCTGCCGCGGGTCAAAGCTTTCAAACTGCCGAAACACATCACTGGGCGTTCCAGCAAAGAACTGCAGCGAGGTAGACGAACCGCCACCAGACGACGAYGGWGCATCGACATCACGGGCATAGATCCATGTCACGCGCCGCTTGATCTCGTTGAGCGAGGTCGTCGCAACATCAACAACACCCGACTCGAAGAGCGGCGACACGACCTCTTCACGGAGGTTGTAGCTGTCGAACGAGCCATCGGTGCCCGCGTCGAATCGACGATCATCGAACGGACGTCCAAGCGTGGTTTCTACTCTAAAGATCCCAGCCGCCGCGGGCTGGCCTGCGATCTGAAGCTCATTGTCCTGGAAGCTCTGAAGCGCCGAGGGAATGTTGGGCGACATCCCAAGCGGCCCGGGCTGGCCCGCGGGGTGCAGTTGCGGCACCTTGAGCAGAGTCACATGCCGAAGCAGCGTCCAATCGCCAGCATAGAAGTTCGGATTGACCTCTCCGATGTTGGCGCGCGAGTCAGACAAACCGTGACGAAGCTCGAAAATCTCGTTGGTTTCATCGAGGAACGGAGTGGCGAACCCGATCGTTCCTTCGAGTTGCTCTTGGCCGTGGCCGTAGTAGATCCGGGCCGCGCTGCCGCGCGCCACAAAGTTGCTATCAAGCGGATTCCTTGCCGATTCAAACTGGCCCCGGCTAARGAACATGATCTCRTCRATGCGGCGCTCGCGCCGGCTATCAAACGACTCGGGCGACAACGGCACACCCGCCTCGTTGAGCGCGTACTCGTTGCGGATCACAAGAAAACCCTCGCGGGTCATCGACTTGAAATCATCGCGCATGACGCGCTCGAWCACCGCCGCGTAGCTGTTGATCTCGCTGATGCGTTTGCCCATGGTCACCGTCTTTGAGATCGACGAGAAAATCGACGAAAGCCCAACTGATAAGATCGCCACACCGATCACCGCGACAAGCGCCTCAAGAAGCGTAAAGCCACGCCGACCCCGGCCAACTGTTGCAGATGTATTGTGCATCATGGAATACCTCATCGTGTCGTCACCACACGAATACCAACCGGAACCTGCGGCGTAAACACAATCTGCTGGAACACCTCGGGATTGTTCGTCGAAAACGACGGATCAATCACGAGCATCTGGCTGCCGTCCTGTTCGACAATCGCCGTCACCCTGCGGACAACGCCCTGGTTGTCAACGAACATCTGGCCAACCTGCGTCAAGCTCTCGGTCACTGAATCAGGCTCGGCATCTGTAAACGCAAGCCGAAGCGTGCTCGGATCAAGCAAGTCGTACACATTCGAGTTTGGGTCGGTCTGCTGCAACGATTCATCGCGACGGAGCCTCGCCTCGATCGGTCGGGAATAGACAAGACCGACATCGCTCGTCTTGGCATTGTTGACCGTGCTGGCGTGATCGTCAGCCTTGACAGCAAGTGGGAATCGGCGATCCGCGCTGCTCACACCGCGCGAACCAGTCAACGCATCCCGCAACGAAACACCCTTTGGTACACGGATGTTGCGGTCAATTCTTCTGGTAAAGATCGAGATCTGAACCGGCACTTCGCCAAGGCGCTCACGCGGGACGCTCTTCTCATACCGCCTGGCATTGCCCCGGGGAACAACACCGATCCCGACATCAACCCGGCGAACAACTAAGTCATAGATATACCGCGGCGGCGCATCGGTCGAACCGTCTGGCATCAGCCTTTGACCAAGCCCGATGCGGTAAATCGGCAGATCGCGTTCACCCGAGATGATCGGATTGACCGCAGTACCCCCACCGAGAATCAAATCACCCGTGTCTTGGAGTGTCTCGATCGTGTTCTGATTCTGCGGGCGGTCTCCCTCCCAATTTGCATCCCAGAGAAAATCAAGAATCGCATTTGGWGCACCAACAGGCAGACGTGCGTCCCGCTCAGAGATCGCGCCGTCGCGCTTGAGGATCTCGATGACAGAGAACTTGTCCTCTGTCAGGAAGTTGCTCGTGCTATAGGTGTCGTTCCAGTCAACCCAATCGACCGATTCGCTCTCGAGGAACGAGCCGACAAGTTTGGCCTCGGCGGACAAAGCCGCGGCGGTTCCGATGACCGAATCCTGCGCCCGCCTCTGCAAGTCGATGACCGCGGGAAAGATCGCGAGTATGCCGACCAGCCCGATGGCCAAGACAACGACTGAGATCAGAACCTCGAGGAGTGTGAATGCTTTGCGATTGTTCATCGTTTCACCTCAATCAAATCGCCAAAGTACGCACTGACCGTGTAAATCGCCGAGTCTGCTTCCTCTGCCGACCCCGTCGAGCTGTCGCTCTCGATCGCGAGCCGCCCCTCGAGCCACTTGGTGATCAGGGCCTCAAGCTCGACCCGATCCGACGCAAGCGCCGTGTCTCGGAACAAAGCGGCATCAATCCTTGGCTCATCGTCGCGGTCATAGATCGTGCCGGTCTGCTTGTTCAGCCCACGAAGCCGGAGCATCTGAGCAAGCCGTCGTTCACGGTACAGCGCGATGTCCGTCACCGGCCTAGCGAGCACCGTGTCGGACGACTCGTTGCCAATAAGCAACCAACGATCGGCAATCGCGATACTCTGCGTAGTTGCAGCACGAACTGCCCACGATCGCAAATCCTCAGCCTGATTGATCGGCTCGACATCCCCAAACGCGGACCTGTTCTCGCCACTCGGCCGTGCGTCGATCACAACGGCAGCAGTGCTGTCGCGGCTCAGTGTGCCCGACCCAGCCTTGAACCGGATCATGAACGTCTGGCGATCGTCGCCGTCGCCTTGTTCTGTCTGGTTATAAAAGTCTGTTTCCGGGAATACCCAAGCGCCCGGTCCACGGTCGCTCCCGCTCCCCTGCAAGCCTCCCGATGGAGGGCTGTAGTCAACCAGACCGTCATACCAATCGCCATCACGAAGCTGCGTACCAAGCACAAACCCACGAACCATGTAGCCATCGGGAAGCCGGACAGCTTCCATTGCGGAGACTGGAACAAAGACATCTCGTGTCGGATCCGGGGCACCGGAGTTGCTGGTCTGATCCGAGAACGATGCGACCTGCTCGTACACACCAACACTCAGCCCGCGGTCTTTGTCATAGAAGAAGACCGCCGCGGCATCCCCGCCGCCGATGTTCCTTGCCGCCATATCGCGCGCTGAGAAGATCGCCTGTTGCAGCGAGTTCTGCGCCAAACTTTCGCGTGACGATGAGAGCAGCGCCTGGAACGCCGGGACCGCGATGCCGACAAGAATCGCACCGATCACGATCACGACGAGCAACTCTATAAGTGTGAACGCGCAGCGTCTCATGATCCCACCTCAACAATGTTGTCCTCTCGGGCCATTTCTACCGCTTTGAGTCGATACTCGGAATCGGTCGCAAACCGTGTTACAGAAAGCCCTAGGTTCTCAGCGTATTGTTTTTGAAGTTCAGTTTCCGCCTGAAGTCGGTTTTCATCTCCGGGGTCACCGAAGAGCTTATTTGGCCCAGCCGAAACGATCGCATAGCTTGCGGCGCGTACATCAAGAGGCACCTCGTACTCCGGGCTCAATGGGTCACCGTATGCGTAGAGAACGAGAAGTGGAACATTGAGATAGGCAATCAATCCTGACATTTGCTGATCAAACTCATAGGAATGATCCGTATATCCTGCAAGACCACCTGGCAATCCACTGATATCGACGTCATCTTTCAACCACCGGTAGTAGCGAACGGGAGTACCTCTGCGGTCGTGAATCTCCGTGCGGTACACAAGCCGGGTCCGCGTCAGCCCACCACCACTGCCCGTCAAAGTCATCCTATTCGTGGTGTCGATATACAAATCAACACTGCCACTGTCCGTATCAAAGAACGGCTCGAAACGCTTTGGACCACGCCGAGCGATCTCGACATCGCCGGCGCGTCCCTTGACCTTATCAGTCGCAGTCGCAAAGTTGCCCGCGCGCCGGACCTCAACAAACCCCGGGCCATCGACACCATCAACCGCAGCATCAAGCGCACCGACGAGGTAGTACGCCAGCGAGTAGGTGCTATAACGACGCCCGGGAATATCATTCCCATCCCGAAGCACGACAAGATCGCGTGCGATTGCTGTCGAATACACAGCGGGGATCGCAAGCCCATCGACCTGAACTATTGGATACGGGTTGGAGGCATCGCTTCCGRWGTCCTTCACMAGCGGCGGCACCATGCCAAACTCACTCGAAAACTCCTGAACCGCGATCTTAAGCCCGTTGATAAGCGCACGATCTGAAACCTTTCGAGCSCCGYCCGATGCTGATTTGAACGCAACCAATGACAGACCCATCAGCAGGAATACGACGAATATTCCAACCAGCAGCTCWGCRAGCGTAAAGCCAGAGGTGCTCCGAGTTGTCCGCTTTGRATGCGTCATTGCGCTTTCTCCGGGGTKTGCGTYCTGYCYAWGWGGMARGAMCGCCGGACCTCTTTACACGCCGCCGCCCTGGAGCGATTCGATCATCGCCACCAGCGGGAGGAACATCGCCACAACGATCGTGCCGACCATGACACCGATCACAATCACCATTATCGGTTCGAGAAGACTCACCAGCGCACTCACCGCGACATCGACCTCTTCGTCGTAGTTGTCCGCGATYTTSAKSAGCATGGTGTCCATSTCGCCCGTCTCYTCGCCRACGTCGATCATGTTCACCACAATCGCATCGCATGTCTTGGATTCACGCAACGGCACCGCGAATGTCTCGCCCTCACGGATCGAGTCGTGCACACTCATCAGGGCCTTGTGGAACACCGCGTTGCCCGCGGTTTCTGCGGTAATCGTCACCGCCTCGAGAATCGGAACACCCGCCGCGATCAGCGTGCCCAGCGTCCGGGTAAAGCGTGCGATGACCGTTTTCTTGATGAGCGTACCCAACACCGGAATCTTCAGGAGCATCCAGTCGGTAGCCGCCCGACCGGGGCCGGCGCTACGGATCAGCTTCCAGAAAATCGGGATCGTCAAAAGACCAGCAAAGACGATGATCGCTCCCGGGAACGATTGCCCGACCTGATTGCCCGCAACCCAGCGGGAGGTGTCGATCAGGAGCGTGGTGATCGTTGGCAGTGCAACGCCAAAGTCCGCGAAAATCTCTTCAAACTTTGGAACAATAAACCACATGATGAACACAACGATCAAGACCGCAAACAAGACCACGCCGATCGGGTAGATCATCGCACCCTTGATCCGGCGTTTGAGGCGTTCGCTCTTCTCCATGAACTCGCTGAGCCGTTGGAGGATGATGTCAAGCACACCACCGATTTCGCCGGCGTGAACCATCTTGACATACAGCGTGTTGAAAGACCGCGGATGCTTGCCAAACGCATCCGACAAACTCGAACCGCCCTCGACATCTTCGGTGACCCCGAGCAGCGTGTTCTTGAGAAGCCCCGGCTTCTGCTGAGATTCAAGAATCTGAAGCGATCGCAAGAGTGGCAAGCCCGCGTCCTGCAGCGTCGAGAGCTGACGCGTAAAGAGCGTCAGCAGCTTGGGCTTGACCTTGACGAAAGGCATTGTAAAGCCGCCCGAAGACTTCTTCTCGCCGGCCTTGCCCTTCTTGCCCGCGTCGGCACCGGCGGCACCCTTCTTGACTTTCTGCTCGCGCACCGTCGTCGGGAAATAGCCCTGTGCTTTGATGCGCTGGATAGCCTCGTCGCTCGAATTGGCATCGACTGACCCCTTCTGGGGTTTGCCAGCCGCGTTGAGTGCTTCGTATGTAAAGGTTGGCATGTCTTTCCTGCTTTCCAGACGCGTCGTCTGAATCAATCCTCAGCAATGGTCTCGCGGACAACTTCATCGATCGTGGTCCGGCCGTCGTAGATACCCCGAAGCCCCGACTCGCGGAGCGTCCGCATGCCCTGCGCACGCGAGTGGTTGCGAAGCGCCGTTGTCGATGCCTCGCTCAATATCAATTCCCGTGATTCATCGTCGAGCATCATGATCTCGAAGATGCCCATCCGGCCCTTGTAGCCCGAGGTGTGGCAGTTGTCGCACCCCTTGCCCCGAGCGAACTCCTTGCCCATGACATTCTCGGGCGTCAGGCCAAGCTCAAGAAGCTCTTCCTCGGCGGGCACATAGGCCTCGCGGCATTTGGAGCAGATCGTCCGCGCGAGCCGCTGGGCGATCACGCCCTCGATCGTCGCCGCCAGAAGGAACCGCTCAAGCCCGAGGTCGATCAAACGAACGATCGAACTGGGCGCATCGTTAGTGTGAAGCGTCGTCAACACCAAGTGACCGGTCAGCGACGCCTGCACCGAGATCTCGGCGGTCGGTTTGTCTCGAATTTCACCGACGAGAATAATATCCGGGTCCTGACGCAAGAACGAACGCAGCGCCTTTGGAAAGGTCAGCCCGACATCGGTGTTGATCTGCACCTGGCACAGCCCATCAATGTCGTATTCAACCGGGTCCTCAGCAGTCAGGATCTTCGTCCCGATGTTGTTGAGTTCCGAAAGAGCCGCGTACAGCGTGGTCGTCTTGCCAGAACCCGTCGGCCCCGTAACGATCACGATACCGTTTGGGCGCCCGATGAGGTAACGGACATCCGCAAGGTCCTTCTCGTCCAGACCAACTCGGTCAAGACTCAATTCAACGTTTGACCTGTCGAGCAAACGCATGACGACGCTCTCACCGTGCATGGTCGGCAAAACCGCGACACGAAGATCGATCGCGTTGCCACCGATCTCGAGCGCGATTCGGCCGTCCTGGGGCAGACGCCGTTCCGCGATATCCAAGTTCGCCATAACTTTGATACGNNANCWWRYRRYMSSMKYCMSGWGMGRCSGMGGCGGSGGMWYSAKSTCGTASAGMAYKCCGTCGATKCGSTRCCGSAYCTTGAANYTCTTCNTCAAASGGCTCRARGTGAATRTCSGMGGCCTTGTCCTTGATCGCCTGCATCAAGACGAGGTTGAGCAGCTTGACGACCTTGTTGTCGCCCGATGCCTCGATCTCGGCTTCGAGTTGACGGGCCTGGTCACCCGCGTTGGCACCTGCCACCAGAGACATCAACCTCTCGTCCGATGCCATCTCAGAAACCGCATCCGAAAGCGACTCGGCCTTGGCGTAGTGCTTCTCGATCAACTCGTCGATGATGTCCGCTTCGCCGACCACAGCTTCGACCGTCACGCCAAGCAGCAGCCTGATGTCATCGACCGCGCGGAAGTTATCCGGGCTTTTGAGCGCGATCTTGAGCTTCTTTGACCGCTCGGTGTATTCAACAGGAATCACGCCGAAAATCCGCACATTGGCAGCCGGGATCACGCCGACAGCGTTGTCCGGGATCTCAAACCCGGCGAGGTCAACATACTCCATCCCAGCCTGAGCAGCCAAGCCTTCTTGAACATCACGCTGGGTGATGTAGMCAAGCTCGACGAGCAACTGACCGATCGGGACCTTCCGCCCAGCTTTCTGGATCTCGAGGGCTTCGTGGACCTGCTCCTTTTTGACAGTCCCAAGCTTGCGCATGATGCGCCC
This sequence comes from Phycisphaera sp., assembly GCA_002732755.1. Lineage (GTDB taxonomy): Bacteria > Planctomycetota > Phycisphaerae > Phycisphaerales > UBA1924. Next base: position 4,189 of record NVSP01000026.1, on the reverse strand, counting down.
GATCTTGTGACCTCTGAATTGGCTGTAGTCCATACCTGTACCCGTGGCCTTGGCCATACGACACCTCACCCGGCCCGGAATAGTCCAGAGCCGTGACTCTTATATCTTCGCGTGTAAACTGGTCCGGTTGGGTCCCGGACCCCAATGAATGGCACTCAGAGGCCATTCGACAGCCAGATTCTCTATCATGGCCCACTCAGGACCCTGATAGGCATATCCAAACAGGACCAAAACTCACCCCGTCTGCACATCTTCTTCGTCAAGCTCAGCACGACCAACCGTGTGACCAAGCTGATGGACCTTGGCGGTCAGATCCTGTGGATTCTTGCTCTTGTCGATCATCTCATCCGCAGCGATCATGCCCCGCGAGTACAGCGACCAGAGGTGATCGTCCAAAAGCTGCATGCCAAACTTCTTACCGGTCTGAATCGCCGAGTCGATCCGGAATGACTTGCCATCGCGGATCAGGTTGGCGATCGCGGGCGTCACCAGCAAGAACTCGTACGCTGCGCACATGCCCTTGGTATCGATCCGACCAAGCAGAACCTGACTGAGCACGCAGATCAGAGAAGTCGAGAGCTGGACCCGGATCTGGTTCTGCTGCGTCACCGGGAACGCATCGACCACACGGTCGATCGTCTTGGCTGCACCCGTCGTATGGAGCGTCCCGAACACCAAGTGACCGGTCTCGGCTGCCCGCACCGCAGCCGAAATCGTCTCAAGGTCTCGCATCTCACCGACGAGAATAACATCCGGGTCTTGGCGCAGAGCACGGCGCAAGGACTCCTGAAATGTCGGCACATCCGTCCCAACCTCGCGCTGATTCACGATCGATTTTTTGTGGTAGTGGTAGTACTCGATCGGGTCTTCCATCGTCACGATATGGCGTTCCATATTCGTGTTGATATAGTCGATCATCGTCGCGAGCGATGTCGTCTTGCCCGACCCCGTCGGACCCGTAATCAGAAACAACCCACGGGGCCTGCGGATCAGATCCTTGCAGATATCCGGCAAACCGATCTGGTCAAATGTGAGCAGCTTGTTTGGAATCAGACGAAGCACCATCGCAATGTCGTTGCGCTGACGAAACACCGACACACGGAATCGCGCCTGGTCGCCGTAGGCAAAGCCAAAGTCCGCCCCGCCCCCCTCGGCGAGTTCCTGCTGCTTGGCTTCAGGCGTGATGGATTTCATCAGCCCCACCATCGACTCTGARTCGAGGATCTTCGTCTGGAGGTTGCGAAGCGACCCGTGCAAACGCAGGGTCGGCGGCCGCCCAACAGTCAGGTGAAGGTCGTTCGCGCCAAGCTTGATCATCGTGTCAAGCAATCGGTCAATCTGCATACTCGACATCGTGTCGCTCCGGCTCAATCAAGGACGGCTTCGCGCCCCCAGTTACAAGGTAGTTACAAAAACTGTTACAAATGAATCAGTCGATTACCCCGGTACCCTCTTCGACCTGCGACACGCGCGCGATCTCATCGGGTGTGGTCGTCCCCGCGAGCACTTTGAGCTTGCCGTCTTCAACAAGCGGTTTCATCCCGTTATGAAGCGCAATCCTGCGAAGCTCCGACACCGGTGCCAGCTTGAACGCGGCATCGCGGATCGCCGAGTCCATAATCATCATCTCAAAGATCGCCTTGCGACCCTTGTAGCCCGTCGGCGATTCGGCGCTGGGCACCGGCTTGTACACACGCCCCTCGGCTTCCTCGGGTGTCATCCCGATCAGTTGCAAGTACTTGTGGTCAATCTCGTGCGGCTCGGCAAGCTCTTTGGACTTGTCGTGCAGCACACGAATCAGCCGCTGAGCCATCACCGCCTGGATCGAACTGGCAACAAGGAACGGCTTGATACCCATGTCGATCAAACGCGTGATCGCGCTTGGCGCATCGTTCGTATGGAGTGTCRAGAAAACAAGGTGACCGGTCAACGCCGCCTGAATCGCGATCTCGCCCACTTCTTTGTCTCGGATTTCACCAACGAGGATGATGTTGGGCGCCTGTCGCAGCATCGAACGGAGGATCTTGTCGAATGTGAACCCGATGCTCTCTTTCACCTGGCACTGGTTGATGCCATCGAAGTTGTATTCGACCGGGTCCTCTGCTGTGATGATCTTCTTGTCGGGCCGGTTGAGCACATCGAGCGCCGAGTACAGCGTCGTTGTCTTACCAGAACCCGTCGGGCCAGTCACGAGAAAGATGCCGTTGGGCCTGCGGATGATCTTGTTGAAGACTTCCAGGTTCGCAGGCTCAAAGCCGAGGTTGACAAGACCGATCCGCACCGCATCGGGGCGCAAGATACGCATTACCAACGATTCACCGTGGTAGATCGGGCACGCCGAGACACGGAAATCAACCACCGTCTCCTCGTCAACGCGCAGCTTGATTCGGCCGTCCTGCGGGATGCGCCTCTCGGCGATGTTCATGCCCGCCATCAGCTTGATCCGACTGAGCAGCGCCCGCTGCATCCGCTTTGGCAGGTTGTCCCGCTCGATGCACACGCCGTCGATGCGGTACCGAAGCCGAACTCTGTCGTTCATCGGTTCGAGGTGAATATCAGATGCCCGCAAGCCGATCGCTTCGATCAGGATCCGGTTCCAGAGCTTGACGATCNGGGCATCATCACCCGACACATCGATCGACTTGTCCATCGACTTGTCAACCGAGCTGTCGATCGATCGGTCGATCGAATCGGTGACGAGCGATTCTTCGGCGCTGATCTCTTTGGTGTCAACGATGCTGCCGCCGGCGCGGAAGTGGTTCTCGATGAAGATCTTGATGTCGCTCTTGGTCGCCAGCCTCGCATCGATCTCAACATTGAGCCGAAACCGGAGCATGTCCATAAGCTCGATGTTCACCGGGTCATGGATAATCAGGCTCATCCGGTTGCCATTTTTTTCCTGCGGCAAAATGAAATGCTTCTTGATCAGATCCTCGGGGATGAGTTCAGGATCGATCGTCGAAACACCCTCGTTGGAAGAAAGATCCACATACTCCATGCCGAACTGCTCAGCCAAGGCTTTGGTGACATCTTTCTCTTTGACAAAGTCCGCTTCGATCAGGGCCTCGCCGATGCGCTTGCCGGCACCCTTTGCGAACTTGAGCCCCTTCTCAACCTGCACGCTGGTGCATGCGCCGTTTCGGACAAGGATCTCACCAAGCTTTTTCCGCAATCGTGCCATTCGTACTCGCGTCTATCTAGCCCAGCGATGCAGCACAGGCCGCCGGGAAGCCGCCTTCCCTCGTCGCCGGGTATACCCAGTGCCAGATTTCAACGGCATCATGCCTCGACCGTCGCCGATCGATCGCCCTAGCCCAACCTTGTCCGTCGGCTGCCGCCTCTACAGCATACTGTAAGCCGGTGAAGGCGGGCAGAGCAGGCGGCCCCCGTCATGGATTCCAAGGCCGCCATCGGCCCCACCTATGACTACGAAGAACACCCCCTACCCGTTCCCTGACGAAGGCGTTTCTCCCAAACTTCTCATCTCAGCTGGCCCAACCCACGAACCCATCGACGCCGTCAGATTTATCGGAAACAGATCCAGCGGCACATTAGGGATTCTCCTCGCCGAACACGCCGCAAACCTCGGCTGGGACACCACACTCCTGCTCGGCCCAACCTGCCAAACGCCCGCATCAAAGGCTGTCCACCTCGAACGCTTCGTCTCAACCCACGATCTCCAGCGGCTCCTCAAATCGCACGCCCCGGGCTGTGATGTGCTCGTCATGGCAGCCGCGGTCGCCGACTTCACACCAGAAGAAGCAGATCCCACCTCCAAGCTCCGCCGATCCGATTCAAAGAACCTGACGCTCACGCTCAGCCCAACGCCCGACCTGCTCGCCGGCTGCTGCCAAACCGCAGGCCCCACTCAGCTCATGGTCGGCTTTGCCCTTGAGCCGGCAGACGAACTCATCGAGTCCGCCCGTAACAAACTCGGACGCAAGAACGCCGACCTGATCGTTGCCAATCCCTTGGAAACTATGGAATCCGGCGAGATCCGAGCCTCGATCGTCGCATCCCCCCCGCTGTCGGCCTACGAACGCTGCACAGAAGGCAAAGTATCAAAGGCCCAGTTCGCCCAGTGGCTCATCCCGATCCTCGCGGCTGCTGCCCGCCGCTTCAAAGCGGACCTCATTCAATCGACCCTCTCGAGCGCCAGCTGGTGGACCGGCTGGCTGGAGCGGTTTGG
>NVSP01000025.1 GCA_002732755.1 Phycisphaera sp. | reverse complement strand
TGGATCACCATCGAGCAGCCCAGCCGCGGCCTTGGCGATCTGGTCCGGCTGGTCGCTTGGGATCGATGTTGCCCGCGTCACCGCGAGTTTTTCGACCAAGGCGATCGAGGTGTTGGTGTTGTTGACCGCGACGGCGATAATTTTGCCGGGCGCGCCAAAGTCGTTTGAACTATCGGATAAATCGCTCGTTGTCTGGTCCACTCTCGTTTCTCCACTGCTGGCCCCGATTGGCCCGATCGGGGACGATACCCTACGCCTTAGCGCCAAGGCCGGCGATCAGGAGGATCAGGTGACCCCAGAGCGATGCGAAGCAGACCCGACGATCGAACGCGTCGCTGTCGATGAGATGGTGTTCCCGCTTGGGGTCTATCCGATCGAGCCTATGGAGCCAAAGCAGGGTTTCACGCTCGAGTTCGAGTCCGCCGACGGCGACGACGATTCGGGCGACTGGGAAGAATGGCCTGACCGCTATGTCTACGACATCGTGATCTCGGCGGAACGCCTGCCCGGGCTGGTCCAAAGCCTTTTGGCGCTGATGCCCCAGAGGCTGTTCCCGATTCTGGATGTCCTGGGTCGAGATGCGTTCCGCGAGATCGACCCCTACATCAGCTATGAGCGGATCGGGCTGGACCACCTGCTCGATGGGCTGATCCGATTCCGGGATTTTTTCTTTGAAGACGGCCTGATCGGGTTTGGAGCCATGAGCGACAGCCCGTTTCTGTATATTTTTGTGGATGAGCACAAAATAGTTACGGTCCGCGCCGAGCCACTGATTCGGGACAGAGTCGAGAGCGTTCTGCGGGCCTTCGAGTTGAAAGAACGGGAAGATCCAGCCGGCGCCGACGCCGTCGCCCACGAGCACCGAGGCATCCTGAGAGTCTCTGAGGATCGGCCTGACCTGCTCGGAGTCGATGAGATTGTGGAGCGATTGCGCGATGATTGGCGTCTGCTGCTCAATGTCGATCCCGAACAAAACAATGACGACCGAGGGAAGCCCTTGGGCGTAACTCCTTGGCGTTGCTTGGTTCGGACACCCGGAAAGTCTGGTATGAGCCGGTACGCCGAGATTTTGGTGACCGCAGGCTGTTTGCGTGAAGCTGAGGATCTGGCTGTGGATTCGATCCTGACTGATATGGAAGTCGAGGAGCTCGAGGAACCCCAGGTCGTGGCGGCGGATCGGCTGGGGCCAAAGGAGTTCACCAAGGAGCTTGGGAGCGAACTGACAAAGGACCAGTCCGAGCTTGGCCAGCCCAAAATCTGGGCCCAAAGATGGCTCACAGATGAATCTGGCTGACCCCCGGGTTTGCGTTGGCGGGTTAGGCGGTGTATCTTCCGTATCGGCGAGGCACGCACTGAGGCAACACCTCGCCGGGGCGACGGGTCACAAGCGGTGATCCAAGGCAGCCACGACGACGCGTAGGACAGGCTCGGCACAAGGGAGTAGCCGGTGCATGGTCCAGCAACAACGCGTCCCCCCCGGGGCTCCATCATGTGAAAGTTGTGCAGTGGTATACCGATTCCGCGCGGACTCGGCATAAGCGATCTGGAGATCACGATGACCATCTGGAAGTACGGTTCGTCTCGTTTGTTTGGACGCTCGGCAGCGGCTCTGGCCGCCACGGCTGGGCTTTGCGTGGGCATGGCCCAAGCCGAGGTGTATGTTGAACCCGAGGCTGCCCCACACGCTTCCTCGGCTGTGACCGATTTTGAGCAAGTCAGAGGGCTTCTCAACCGAGGGCGAATCATTGAGGCCCAGAAACTCCTGAGCCAACACATCAGGTCGGAGGCGCTCAGCGCAGCCGACGCGGACGAGCTTGACGACCTGCTTGGCCAGCTCGACCGGCGCATCCGAAGCGCCGACCCGATCGAGCTGAGCCTGCAGAAAGCCGAGCTTGCGCTGGCCGAGGGCGACATCGCTTTGATGAAGCGTCAGCTCCAGCCGGTGAACCGGGGCACCGACGCGACGCGTCAGCAGCGTGAGATCGCCAAGGGCATCCTCGCTGAGGGCGAAGCTGTCACCGATGCTGTGCGCTCGTTGGCTGGCGATTTCATCGCTCAGGCCCACACCGACTATGTCGAGGGCCGATTCTCTCGCGCCAAGAGCACGCTTGCGGTTCTGACCCGCGCGGGTGTTGAGTTGACGGGCGAAGCCGACGCGATCCGCACGGGGATCTTTAACCTCGAGCTTGATCGGGGCCGCCCGTTCACACTTGTCGCGGCTGCGGGTCTCTTCCAGCCGGGCGTCTTGACTCGAATCTCTGAAGGCGAGCAGGTCGCCGACTCGTCAAGCGAAGCTGGCTTGCTGCTTGACCTGTTCGCCAACGCGAGCTTTGTCGATGACGATCAGCCGGGCGTGATCCGCCGGGACGATGATGTCCCGCCGCTGGATGCCCCGATCGACCTGATCGATGATGTTCAACCAGAGGACGATGGAGCCGGCGACGATGCAGGCGCTGGCGACGACCAGCCGCTGCCCGATGACATCATCGAACGCACCCTCCGCGCCGATGCGCAGGCGAAGCTTGCTCAGGCAAACCAGGCGATGGCGGAGTCACGGTTCCCGTCTGCCATCGCGCTCTACAACGAGTTGCTCGCAACCAGCCGGATGTACTTCACCGCTGACCAGATCCAGCAGATGGAGCGCAACCAAGTTGATGCTCAGGTTTCGATGAACCACCCGGGCGGCCAGCCCGGCGGGCTTATCGACGACACGCTTGAGAGCAACGAGGCAGCACGCACCGAGCTTCGCCGCGAGTTTGACAACCTGATGAACCAGTCGGAGCAGCGTCTGCGCTCTGCCGACATCTCGGGTGCCCGCGAACGCGTGTCGTCGGCGAGGCTTGTCCTCAACGGTGGCCGAGCCCTGCTCGATGAATCCGAGTACGAGAAACGCCTTGCAGACATCGACACCCAGCTCTCGCAGATCGAATCCGATGCCATTGAGATTCAGATTAATGAATCGCGTGCCCGGGAAGAACAGATCCGCGCCTCCGCCCAGCGTGACCAGTTCAAGGCGCAGACCCAGCGTGCTGACAAGATCAACGAACAGCTCGACCGCGTGCGGGCGCTCATGACCGAGCAGAAGTACGAGGAGTGCCTGCAGGTCCTCGACCAGACGCTCTTCCTCGATCCCAACAACCCCGCGGCTCTCCTGATGAAGGACATCATCCGCGATGTCGTCATCAGCCAAGGCTACCGCGCAACCCGCAAAGAGCGGAACTTCCTGTTCGCCCGCCTCGTCAACGACAACGCCAAGGCGTCGCTGCCGATCTCGGACATTGTGACCTACCCGGATGACTGGCCTCGCATCAGCCTCAACCGGGGCGAGCCTATCTCGGCCTCGGAAACCCCCGAGAACCGCAGGGTGCTCGCCTCGCTTGAAACACAGCGCCAGGACTTTAAGTTCGACAACTCGCTTGGCGATGTTGTCAACTTCCTCGAAGCGGTCAGTAGCGAAAATTTCGATGTTGACTGGGCCAGCCTCGAGTTGATCTCGATCGATGAGCAGACGCCGGTGACGCTCAACCTGCGGAATGTGCCGTTTGACACCGTGCTCGACCGGATCGTTGACAAGATCTCTGACCCGCTCTCACCGGCGGGCTGGGCGGTCCGTGACGGCATCATCCAGATCGCCTCGGACGAAGCGCTCCGCCGGAACACGGCACTCGTGATCTACGACATCCGCGATCTCCTAATCATAGTGCCCGACTACGAGGATGCGCCAAACATTGACCTCCAGAGCGTGCTGCGGTCCAACCAAGGCGGCGGCGGCGGTCAAAGCCCGTTCAACAACGCCCAGCAACAGAACAACAACGAAGACCGTGACCGCCAAGACAGCATCGACCAGATCACCGACATCATCCGAACCAATGTCGATGCCATCAACTGGGTCGAGAACGGCGGCGACACAGGCTCGATCCAGGAGTTCAACGGCTCGCTGATTATCCGCAACACCCCCAAGAACCACCGCTTGATCACAGGCCTGCTCAAGCAGATCCGCTCGCAGCGCGCCATGCAGATCAATGTCGAGACCCGCTTCCTCCTTGTCAACCAGGACTTCTTCGAGGAGATCGGGTTTGACCTTGACATCTACTTCGGCAACGACAACGACCAGGTCCAGTTCGCACGCGCGACCGATCCGACTGTTACCGTGAGCGACTTCTTCGAGTTCAACCCGAACAGCACCTCGGCAGACTCGAGCGTTGGCCGTCAACGCACGATCAGCGGTGCTGGCTTTACACCCGGTGGTGTCGCTGGCCAAATCGACCAAGGCATTATCCCAACCGATGGGTTTTCGCCGATCGGTGCTGCCCAGAACTCGCTTGGGTTGACCGAAACACTCGGTGCCAACGCGGGCGCGTTTGCCAGCAGCATCCTCAGTTCCGCACCGGCCTTGGGCATCGCGGGTCAGTTCCTTGATGACATCCAAGTGGATTTCCTCGTCAAGGCGACGCAGGCGGACCGGCGTTCGGTCCAACTGACCGCCCCACGCCTGACGTTCACCAACGGCCAAATCGCCAACATCATCGTGGCGACCCAGACCGCGTTCGTCAGCCAACTCACGCCGGTTGTTGCCACTTCTGCTGTTGGTTTCACGCCAACGATCAGCGTGGTCAGCGAAGGCGTGACGATGGAGGTCGAGGGCACGGTCAGCTCTGACCGCCGATATGTCACGATGAACCTGCAAACGGGTGTGAGCCGGATCAACGGCTTCGCCGAGCAGGCCGTCACCGCGATCGCCGGTGGTCAGCTCGTCGACTCCGGGGAGGTCCAGCAATTCATCCAGTTGCCGACGACGACCGTGACGCGGATCCAGACCACGGTGACCGTCCCCGATCAGGGCACGGTGCTTCTTGGCGGGCAGCGATTGGTTACCGAGTTCGAGATCGAGACGGGCGTGCCCGTCGTGTCGAAGATCCCGATCCTCAACCGCTTCTTCACCAACCGGATCGAATCAAAGGAAGAGCAGACCTTGCTGGTCTTGGTCAAGCCGACGATCCTGATCCAATCGGAACAGGAAGAGAAGAACTTCCCGGGGCTGAGCGACACGCTCATCAACAGCTTGGGGGGCTGATCGAACTCTGATTTCTTGCGGTTCGCCGGCTTTGGGGCTGGCGAACCGTTTTTTTATGTCCTGTGCCGGCGGGTGCATTGGGACTATGCTCACGCAAGCCGGGGCGGGATCCGGACAGAGGCCGGGCCATGTTGAACCGGAGAAGGAGAAGCCGCGATGGCGAGTGAAGACTCACGCCTTCGGGTCACAGTCGAAGACGGCGTTACACGCGTTGACTTCATTGATCGCAACATCCTCGACGAGGCCAACATCAAGGCTATCGGTGAAGATCTGGCGCAGATCATCGAATCAACGGACAAGCCAAAGCTGATTATTAGCTTCGCCAATGTTGACCATCTCTCGTCGGCTGCGCTTGGGCAGTTGATCTCGGTCAACAGCAAGATCCGGGAGCACTCGGGCCAGCTCCGGCTTGCGGATATTTCTCCTCAGATTTACGAGGTTTTTGCGATTACCAAGCTCAACAAGCTCTTTGAGATCCACGAGACCGCAGCAGAAGCCGCGGGTAGTTTTAGCTAAGGACGCGCCTGTATGCCAGACTGACCAGCGGCTAACGCTGTTTCARTGGAGGTTCACGCAAACGTGCCGGACCCGCAAGCCCAACCTGCAACACCCCAAGGCCGGGTCGAGGTCGCCAACGATCGTTCCGCGATCACGGCGCTGGGTGAGCGTGTCCTTGCTGCTGCTGAGATCGCGGGGTATTCAGAAGCGTCGCGGTTTGCCGTCAGGCTGGCGCTCGAAGAAGCTCTCGTCAACGCGTTCCGTCACGGCCACAAAGACCTCCCAAAGAACGAAACCGTGGGTGTCGAATTTGAGGTCGATGAACGCTCGATCCGGCTTGTGGTGACAGACAGGGGGCCGGGGTTTGCGCCCGACGATGTCCCGGACCCGACCTCCGATGAAAACCTGACCAAGACCAGCGGCCGGGGTTTGCTGCTCATGCGGGCCTATATGACCGAGATTACGCACAACCAAGCGGGCAACCAGATCCGCATGAGATACTGCAAACCTGCTTCAGAGGGCTAAAATCCTCTCTGCTCGCCTCGGATTGCTGTTGATCTGGGTACCCGGTATCCCGTAAGATAGAACAGTTCTAATTTAGTATACACGCGGGTCGAGATGGCCCGTTTGCCGGAGTCCAAGAACGATGAGCCTCAAGTTGCCTATATACATGGATCACGCTGCCACGACCCCATGCGATCCGCGGGTGGTCGAGGCGATGCTGCCTTACTTCACCGAGATATTTGGGAACCCGGGCAGCCGGAACCACTCGTTCGGCTGGGAGTCCGAAGAAGCGGTCGACAAGGCCCGACGCCAAGTTGCCAGCCTCATTGGTGCCGACCGCAAAGAGGTCGTGTTCACTTCCGGCTCGACGGAAGCGAACAACCTCGCCATCAAGGGCGCGGCGGTGATGTACCAGAAAGCGCCCGCGGGTTCTGACCAATGCCGGGGGCACATCATCACGGCAAACATCGAGCACAAGGCTGTCCTTGATCCGTGCAAGCGGCTTCAGAAAGACGGCTTTGAGGTTACTTATCTTGAGCCTGGGCCTGACGGTATATTCACAAAGGAGATGGTCGAGGGCGCGCTCCGCGAGGACACCATCCTCGTCACGCTCTTGTGGGCCAACAACGAGATCGGCACAGTCAACGAGATCCCCGAGATCGGCAAGCTCTGCCACGACAAGGGCATCGTCTTCCACACCGACGCGACGCAATGGGTCGGCAAAATGCCAACGGATGTCAACGCTGCAAATGTCGATCTGCTCTCGATGAGCGGGCACAAGATGTACGGGCCAAAGGGTGTCGGTGCGCTGTATGTTCGTCGCCGCCGTCCACGCGTTCGCCTCGTCCCGCTCACCGAAGGCGGCGGGCAGGAACGCGGCTACCGCTCTGGCACGCTCAATGTCACCGGCATTGTCGGGCTGGGCAAGGCTGCTGAGATCGCGATGAACGAAATGAAAGCCGACGGCGAGCGGTTGCTTAAATTCCGCCAGAAGATGGAATCTGAGATCATCGCTCAGCTTGATACGGTGCAGGTCAACGGCCACCTCGATAAAAGGCTGCCGCACATGACCAATATCTCGTTCGGCTTTGTCGAGGGCGAGAGCCTCATGATGGCGTGCAAGGACATCGCGATGAGTTCGGGCAGCGCGTGCACCAGCGCGAGCCTTGAACCRAGCTATGTGCTCAAAGGTCTTGGCATCGGCGATGACCTGGCGCACAGTTCGCTCCGGCTGAGCTTTGGGCGATGGACGACCGAAGAAGAGGTTGACTACGCGATCAAGACGATCGTCGAAGCGGTCAACAAGCTGCGTGTGCTCAGCCCGCTGTACGACATGCACAACGAGGGCATCGACATCAGCAAAATCGAGTGGGCTGCGCACTAGCGAGAGGGCCAGATTCCAGATGGCCAGAGGGCCAGATGGCAGAGGGCCAGATGAGAAGTGGAATAATGTTCAGATTTGGCCGGTTGGTCGTCTGAAGTCAGGAGTTTAGATATGGCGTACGGCGAAAAAGTTGTGGATCACTACGACCACCCAAGAAATGTCGGAAACTTCGGCACGACCCAAGAGGTCAAAGACCGCAAGGATGTGGGCGTCGGGCTGGTCGGCGCACCCGAGTGTGGTGATGTGATGCAGCTTCAGATCAAGGTCGATGAAGCCACCGGCAAGATCGAGGATGCCAAGTTTAAGTGCTTTGGTTGCGGGTCGGCGATCGCGTCCAGCTCGCTGGCGACAGAATGGCTCAAGGGCCGGAGCCTTGATGAGGGGATGGCTATCAAGAACACGGAGATCGTCGAGGAGTTGAGCCTGCCGCCGGTGAAGATCCACTGCTCGGTTCTGGCTGAGGATGCGATCAAAGCCGCGATCGCCGACTACAAAGAGAAGAACGGGCAGAACYAAGAAGGGCGAATTGGAGGCTTGCGTGCCACTGACCTGTCTTCAGGTCAGTGCTCTTGGGCATCCTCGATACAGARACACTGACCTGCGGACAGGTCAKTGGCACGGTCGCTCGCCACAGATTTGACAGAAACTGCTCTAAGAGCTAAATTAGGCCGATAGCGGCCAAGTGGGCACGCCCGATGAGGGCTAGAATCGCCCACAAGCGACAGGAGACCGCAGATGCCAGAGACAGCCGCCATCGTGACACTGACCGAGAAAGCCGCCAAGGAGATCGGGAATATCATCGCTCAGCAGGAGCTTGACAAGGACACGGTCCGGCTGCGCCTTGGCGTCAAGGGCGGCGGGTGCTCGGGGTTTAGCTATGTGCTCGACCTCACCGAGACCCAAAAGGACTCGGATGAAATGTTCGAGCAGCACGGCATCAAGATCGTCTGCGACCCCAAAAGCCTGCTCTACCTCAACGGCACCACCGTTGACTTCAAGGATGAGCTTATGGGCCGAGGATTCGTCTTCAGCAACCCCAACGCCTCGGCGACATGCGGGTGCGGCTCGAGCTTCTCCGCCTAATCAGGGCGTTTCAACGACCACCTCACCCGCCGGGATTCCCCCTGCGGGTGTTCTTTTTGCAGATCGCTGGCGTTCCSGCGTGATATTTGGTAAGCTGAGTGCTGTGGCAGGAGTTCACCTGCCAAGCGATTCTGACATGGACCGTCGATGAGCAACTGCCCAATGCCCCCAGAAACGATGCGAGGATATGGCCCGCCCAGCGTGACCCAGTTCTCGGTGTTCCTCGACAACCGCGTCGGTCGGCTGTACGACCTGATGGAGTCGCTCGACTCTTCAGATACGCGGGTGTGTGCGCTCAATGTCCACGAGGCCTCGGACCACGCGGTCGTTCGGATGATTACGAACAACTCCACCGAGGCACGCAGGCTGCTCAAAAACGCCAATGTGCCCTTCGCCGAGACGGATGTKATCGTCGTCGAAYTGAGCSAGGGSCACTCGATGACGAGCCTGTGCCTRCACCTCYTGGCGGCGGAACTCAATATCAGATTCGCRTATCCGCTKATGCTCAGGCCCAACGGCACMCCMACCATCGCGCTCTCGGTYGATGACCTSACGCTGGCRGGCCAGATCCTYCGGCGGAAGGAATACCGGCTCTTTGGGGAGTTCGATCTCCCCAAAACAGCGTAGCCGGGTCCAGATTTCCGCTCGTTTCCCCTAAAATTCCCTATCGTCAAGCCCAATCCCAGCTAGGCTGTATAAATCAGCAGGGGTTGTCTCGGTGTCGTGCTGTAGAGCGTGCCGACGAATGGACACAGAAACGAATCAGGAGCAACGAAAATGATGAAGCAACTCACCGCAGCGATGGTCTTGGCAGCACTTGCCAGCCCAGCGCTCTCGCAGAACCTCATGGGCGACCAGACCGCTGAGCAGATCATCTCTGCATTCGAGGCCACCGCTGGCGAAGCCCCGGCGTTCGAGATGCCAACACTGAACATCGGCGACGAACCACCCGCGTTCAAAGTTGATTCGTGGAACAAGGGCACGCCTATCAGTGAGTTTGAGAAGGGCAATGTGTACCTGATCGATTTCTGGGCGACCTGGTGCGGGCCGTGCATYGCGATCATGCCYCACCTGWCCGARCTTCARGCCGAGCAYGCAGAKGATGGCCTGACYGTTGTYGGCGTGAGCATCTGGGAAMASMMAGAWGGCGAKGMRCAGGTCGAGCAYATCGAYGCGTTCGTCGAGAAGAACGATGCCAAGATGGAGTACACCGTCGCCACGGGCAACRCCGACATCGAGAACGACTGGATGAAGGCTGCCCTTCAGAACGGCATCCCGACCGTCATGATCGTTGACCGCGACAGCAAGATCGGCTGGATCGGTTACGGCACCGACCCGTCACTCGGCGAAAATCTCGAAGCGATCCTCGCTGAGGAGCACGACTACGAGGCGCTCAATGATGCACGCATCGAGAGCATGAAGAAAGAGCAGGCACAGCGCGCCGGGCCAAACCACATGCAGCACTTTGCCGAGCTTGCCAAGACCAACAAGGCCGCGGCTGGCGCATTCGGGCAGGCCATACTCGAAACTGTCTACGAAGGCAACCCAAACGTCTACAACTCGGTCGCATGGACGATCGTTGAGAACGAGGGCTGGAACGCCGACGCGATCGAGTTTGCACGCAAGATCGCGCACGAAGCGTGCGAGATCACCGAGTGGAGCGACCCGGCAATCATGGACACGCTCGCGTGGGCACAGTTCCGCGGCGGCGATGCCGAGGGCGCTGTCAAGACCGAACTCAAGGCCATCGAGCTGCTCGGTGAAGACAACCCTCAGCTTGATTCCTACGAGGAAGCACTTGCGACCTTCAAGGGCTGATCCTTCGAGATTCAAAAATACAAACGGCCGAGCCTGTCATTGGCTCGTCCGTTTTTTTACTGTGTTTGAATCGGAGGTTGGAAGCCTGGCTACTGGGGCAATGCAATACCCGTTTTGGGCATTTTGCGAAATCTTGTGCCACGGCTGTGTCAGCCGTGCTTGCGGCAAAACACCAAAGACACGGCTCACAGAGCCGTGGCACACCGAAATCTGATTATGCAAGATGCTCTAGATCAGGTCGCGATCGGCGAGCCAGTGCTCGGCGTCGAGGGCGGCTTGGCACCCGGTGCCGGCGGCGGTGACGGCTTGGCGGTAGACCGAGTCTGCGATATCGCCCGCAGCGAACACGCCGGGGATGTTGGTCGCAGTGCTCTGTCCCTTGAGATCGACATAGCCCTTGGCGTCGAACTCGAGGCCGGAGTCTTTGATGAACCCGGTCGCGGGTGTATGGCCGATGGCGATGAAGAGGCCCCCGACTTCGAGTGTTGATTCTTCACTGGTTTGTGTGTCGGTGAGTTTGACGCCGGTGATGACCTCGTGGCCGTGCTCGTCGTTGGCGCTAAGCACATCGGCGACGGTCTTGTTCCAGAGGACCTTGGCGTTTGGTTTGGAGAGCAAACGTTCCTGCATGACTTTGCTGCCGCGGAGTTCATCGCGGCGGTGGATGATGTAGACGGTCGAAGCGAACTTGGTAAGGTAGGTCGCTTCTTCGAGGGCGCTGTCGCCGCCGCCGACAACAGCGACTGGTTGGTTGCGGAACATCGGGAGGGCGCCGTCGCACACGGCGCAGGCGCTGACCCCGCCGCCGGTGGTTGCCAGGCGCATCTCGTTTTCTTGCCCGAGCCAGTTTGCGGTTGCGCCGGTGGCGAGGATGACGGTGTGCGCCAAGACCGTGTCGCCCTTGTSKGKMGTRWGYKCRKSGRGCNYGTCGSTGKWGAASTYGMMKYTGRYRATGTNNCKKSGCYGNCGWCNKTGGTKCCGAASCGSYSGGCTTGTTYYTSGAAYWTCWKCATCATTTYYGGGCCGGCKAYGCCTTCKGGGAAKCCGGGGTAGWTTTCKACATCGGTGGTGAGCATGAGYTGCCCGCCKGGGAGKWSSRKGCYKGGGKYTTGCTTKGSGACGCCGASATAGACGACGGGKTCGAGGTTGGCGCGGGCGGCGTAGATAGCAGCGGTCCAGCCCGCAGGGCCTGAACCGATGATGACAACATTGTGGACCTGTTCAGACATCGCTGGGCATCTCCTTGCGTGTGACTGGCGGGAAACTCTGTGCGTGCTTCAACTATTCCGGGTGCGTGTTGAAGCGGTTTATTCGGAGCCGCCCGTGTCTTGGAGGTACTCGCGCAGAAGCCCGAGTACGGGGGGCCAGATGAGGTAGTCACCGGCTTGTTCAAGCCCGCTGTCGGAGACGATGGTCGCGCGGTCGTCGAACTCGTTGCCGCCGAGCGAGTAGAGCACGAACTGCTCATTATCGAGTCGGACACTGAAGTTTGTCCGGTTGGCTGGCACGACATTCATGGTGTGGAGCTGGTTGCGAACGGTGTCTCGCACGGGTACAAAGAACTTCATTGCGGGCATGTTGCTGGCTCTTCGGTCCGGGTTGTACGGATCGACACCGAGGTCGCTGACATATCGCGGGCGGACAAGAGCCAGGGAGCTAGGCATGCTGCCGGCTTCGATGATGAGCGCCCGGACCGCAAGGGCGACGCGTGTGCCGACGAGTTCTGCATCGAGTTCTCGGCGGAGCACAAAGAGATCGTCAAGGTCTGGCACGATCTCTTTGACCATCGCGTACTGGGATGGGTCGAGGCGGTCGTATGCCGAGGGGGTGCGGAATGTCGGGTCGAAGGTGTCTGCGTCCCAGCGGATGGACCAATCGGAGTAGATGCCTGAGATCGTCGAATCCGTTTGGCTCTTGCTGGCGTGGTTCTCGGCGGCGTCCTTCCATCGGCCTGATTCCGAGAATAATCGCAAGGGCCTTGATGTGGCGGCAAGTTCTGCCATCGCGGTTGGGAAGATCGACTGGTCGGGTGTGCCGGTTCGTCCAAAGACGCGGCTTGCCATCTGCTCGGCGGCGACCTGATCGCCAACGGGCAGGCGGAGGCGATCGAGCCGGAACATCCCGCGCTGCATGTCGATGCGGGCGATGATGTCTTTGATGAACTCGCCGGTGAGCACGGAATCTTTTTGGGAATCGACATACGCCAGATCCCTAAGCCGCATCATCGCGTTGCTCGCAGCGCCAAGCCCCCACTGGACCTCTTGGGCGAGTTGGCGGTCGGCGATCATCCTGCCGAGCAGCGCGAGGTCAAAGACCATCTCCATCGCCTGCTCGTAGTCGCCCTCGCTGGCTAGACGCGTTGCTTCGATGTGGACGAGTGACTCGACCCATTGCATTCTGTTTAGGTAGCCCATCTGAACCGCTGCGATTGTTGGCGGATCGCCCAGTTCAGCGTGGATCTCTTTGCGGACCCATGCGGTGCTGACGCCGTTGATGCCATAGGGAAGCGCAAACCGCATGGCTCGGCGAGGGTTTTCCTCTTCGGTGATCGTTGCCAGAGCTTCGAGGACGGCTTGCTGTGATTCTGCGGTTGACCAGTTGGTTGCCGAGGCCCATGCGGGGCTTGAGGTTGTCAGCAGCAGCACGCGGTCGGCGCGTCCAAGCAGGATACCCGGGGGCTCTTGCATGTTGCCAATCGCTGGCATGATGATATTTTCGGCGCGTCTGGAGTCGGCGAGTCTCTGGTAGGCGGCGTTGAGGCGGTCGGTGAACTCGTCGGCTGCTGCCACGCTGACCAAGGCCAGAGCGGCGGCACCACACAACACGCGCGAGAACAGATTCATCGGCACCCTTTCATCAATCCTGACCGCTCACTGGCGGTCCGAATATGGTAGCAGAGGCCGATCCGACCCGTGTGATCGGGGCCGAAAACGAGCAGAATCAGTGTTCGAAAGTGCCACGGCCGTGTCGGCCGTGCGATCGACCTAGGGGTTGACAACACAACCAACGAACACGGCTCACAGAGCCGTGTCATGTTTAGGAAAACGGAAAGACAACGCCGCCGCTCAGCTAGCTTGCCGAGCGACCGGTGATCCGCAACGCCGAATCCGGGTCGTTGTGGGTGCCCTCGATCTGCTTGTGCAGTCTTGCGAGAGATTCCTCGACGATCTGGCGGACGCGTTCTCGGCTCAGGTCCATATGTGAAGCGATCTGCTTGAGCGTCATGGGCTCTTGGCCGTCGAGACCGAACCGAAGCTTGAGGATCTCGGCTTCTCGACCGTCGATCGAATCGAGCAGCTTCCGCAGGATCGAGAACTCCTCGTCCCGGAATGTTGCTTTC
Organism: Phycisphaera sp.; assembly: GCA_002732755.1. Taxonomy (GTDB): domain Bacteria; phylum Planctomycetota; class Phycisphaerae; order Phycisphaerales; family UBA1924. Next base: position 4,649 of record NVSP01000025.1, on the reverse strand, counting down.
TCTGGGCTTTCGTAGCGGAAGTCGGCGATCATGTCGGCGAGCGTGTTGAGGTTGCCGTCTTCGCCCATCGGGGCCTGGTTGGATGCCCCAAAGACCTTGATGGCGCGTTTGACGATCTGGGCCTTGCGCAGAGGCAGGTCCATCAGCTCGGCGAGTTCTTCGATGCTGGGCGCGTACCCGCGCTCGGCTTCGATCCGCCGGCTGTGAGATTTCCATTTTGCGATCAGCTCGACCATGTACGCGGGAACATGGATCGGGCGAGTTGCGCCAATGAGTGCGCGTTTGATGCTTTGCTTGATCCACCAGCTGCCGTAGGTCGAGAACCGGGCACCCTGTGCCGGGTCGAAACCTTCTACGGCTCGCATTAGCCCGATGTTGCCCTCTTCGATGAGATCGGTCAACTGGAGGCCTCGGTTGGCGTAGTTCTTTGCGATCGCGACCACGAGCCGAAGGTTGGCTCTGATCATGCGTTCCCGTGCGACCGGGCAACTGTCGTTGATGATGGCCCAGCCAAGCTCTCGCTCTTGCTCGGCCGTCAGCAACGGCGTCCTATTGATCTCTTTGAGGTACAACTGCAGATCAGTCTGTAGCCGACCACCGCCCGTACGGGCTGCTCCGCTCGTTTGGCTCACGAATCCCACCTCCCTGTGGGGCCATAAAGGCCCAAGACTCCACCCGATTTGCGGTCGGGCGGATGTGCCGCACTCCTCGGTTCGTATCGCAGCGGCTCCGGTTGCATCGTCCGGAGCCGGTGTTGACTCAACCCAAGTATTCGGCGTCAAACCGCGTTGTCAGTTTACCGCGCTAGTGCCACCGAATGCTACGGAATTGTCGTCGCAAACAGGATATCTCATCGCCCGGTAACTGTTCTTTGGACTGTGGAGACGCAATTCCTGTCGGTTATGACACGATTGTCAAGCTAGGGGGTCTGTTGCCGCGCTCGAACCACCGACTACGATCCCGCGTGAGCGAGAAACCAAAGCCAACCGACAAGGGCCAGAACCAACCGATGAACCCCGATCTGACCGAATTGCTGGACGCTTGGAAATATGAGCCGGGCAAAATCAATGTTCGACTCATCGAATCGAGCGAGGGGATGTCGTTTGTCCAGGTTCGGCTGGACCTTGGCATTCTTCAGATGCACCTCGACGGGAGGCCCGACGGGCACCGGCCCCAGGGTTTCGAGAGCTTTCTGGAGATGGTCGAGAACTGGATAGAGGAAGCCGAGCGGGGGGATATCGGACCGCCGCCGGAGTTTGATCTTGGGGAGGACGAATCGACCGGCGATGCGCCGCTACAGCCGCCCCGGCCTTCGCGCGATGACCCGGACGATGTGCCGTTCAAGCTCAACCGCGACCAGTGCGCCTTGCTCCGCGAAGAAGCGATCCAGTACTACCACAGATATTTGGCGCTCTTGGCGCTTGAAGACTTTGAGCGGGTCATCCGCGACACGACCCGCAACCTGCGCGTGCTGGACACGCTCTCCAAATACGCCGAACACGATGAGGACAGAGACTCTGTATCGCACACCAAGACGCATGTCACGATGATGCGCGCCCGGGCACTTGCGAGTCTTGCGATCCGCGACAACGAACCCAAGGCCGCGGTCCACGCGATCGAAGAAGGTATTGAAGCGCTCCGCAAGCACTTTGAGAACATGGGGCACGGCGAGTTATTCGAGCGATCAAGCGAGGTGCAGGTCTTGCAGGGCATGAAGCAGGCGCTCACGCCCAAGCTGCCGGTCAGCCAGAAAGCCGAGCTCCGCAAGAGGCTCGATGAGGCTGTTGAGTTTGAGAACTATCGGCTCGCGGCGATTTTGCGTGACGAGATCAACTCGATGCCGGACTGATGTCCTCATCGGCTTTGGCCTTAGCAATATTCTCGAATTGTTCCTGAATCTGAGCAGCCATGGCCTCGGCTGTTGCGACCTCTTCGACAGTCACATGGTCCGCGCCGACTTCTTTGGCAAGAAAAGCTCCGGACATGAAGTTAGTTCTCGCCGCGATAAACGCGGACGGGTTCATCCGGCGGATAATCTGCGTCGCGCGGAGCACCGCATCGTCATCGGGCATGGTCAACAAGACGGCATCGGCGTGCGCAACGCCCGCAGATTCGAGGACTTCCTCGTTTGTGATATCGCCGAAGACCACCCGGCGGCCGATGCTTTTTTGCCGGCGGACGGTCTCTGGGTTCATCTCCACGATGGTGAGGTTGAAATTCGCTGATCCCAGTTTCGTGGCAATCGCCCGCCCAACAAGCCCGTAACCCGCGACAATCACTCGGCGTTCGCCCTCGACCTGATCCTGCTCAACTTGGTTCGATGCGAGCGATGAGTTCCTCCGAAACGGTGAGCGCGGCAGGGCAGCCCACGGTGAAGCGAGCAACTTTGCAGAAGACAACAGGTTGGGTGTAAAGAGAAGCGAGACGAAAACGATCCCGATGATGACGGCTTGCACGCGCTCGGTATCTTCGCCGAACAAGCCGTTGGCAACGGCGACTCCGGTAATGACTAGGCTGAACTCGCCCGCTTGCGCCAATGAAAACCCAACCACACCGGCGACAAGCGGCGGCGCTCCCAGAAGCCAGGTTATGCCACCGATCGAAACGAGTTTAATAGCAAACACCGCGACGACGCCAATAAGCACGACCCACCAGAGCGACAAGACGATCTCGAGGTCAAGCCCAAGGCCAACGGCGGTGAAGAAGACGGCCATGAAAAGATCGCGCATGGGCCCGAGTTGTCCCGAGAGTTGGTATCGAAACGGCGTGCCCGCCAGCAGGAACCCAGCAAGAAATGCGCCCAATTCTGGGCTTAGCCCGAGCGCACCGGTCAAGACCGCGGCCCCGAGACCAACGGCTGACGCACACACGAGCAGCAACTCATTGGTTCTGTCTTTGGCGGCCTCGTGCATGAGCTTTGGCAACACATATATTCCGACGAGAACAATAAGCCCGATGCCGCCGATGCTTGTCAGCGCCGATACTACTTTGGTGGCGATCCCCGCGGTTTCGCCTTCGGGCATCTCCATGGTCCCGGCAAGCTTGGCTAGAACAGGCATGAATGCCATGATCGCGACAACCGCCAGATCCTGCATGATCAGAGTGCCAAATATGATCCTGCCATGCGCGACTCTGAGTTGCCGTGTTTGCTGAAGTATCCGCAGAACCACGGCGGTCGACGACATGGCAAGCGCCGCCGACGCTGCAAACGCCGCATAGAAAGAAAGCCCGAACTGCATCGCAATCGGTATCCCCAACCCAGTTGAAATCGCCGTGGATATCGCCCCGATGGCAAGGATCGGGATGAACCCGGACCGGAGATCTTTGTGGTTGAGGTGCAGCCCGATGCCGAACATCAGGAGGACGATGGCGACATGCGAGATGGAATCGATGCTCGATGAATCGCCGACAAAGCCGAGCGCGTTTGGGCCGAAGATCGCGCCGGCGATGAGATAGCCTGGGATGGTCGAGAGTTTGAGCCTGCGGAAGACGAGCGAGATCATCGCCGCGGTCGCGAGGACAACGAGCAAGTCGCGCATGACGGTGCCGGTCGCGCCAGCCGCCAAAGTAAGTTGAAATTCAGGCATTAGGAGTTAGTCGCCTTGTTTTTGCTGGAGCGTCGCCGCACATGCACGGCAACGATGCTCAGATCGGCAGGAGTCACACCTTCGAGTCTGCCTGCCTGACCAAATGTAGCTGGGCCAAACTTGGTGAGCGCGATGAGCGCCTCGGCGCGGAGGCCATGAATCTCCTTATATACAAGCCACGCGGGCAACGCACGGCGTTCGAGTTCGCTTTGGCGTTTGATTTCGTTGTGTTGACGAACCACATAGTCGGCGTACGCGCGATCGGCGGATACTGTTGCAATCGTTGCATCGTCGTACTCGCCTTTGAGCACTGCCTTGAGTTCAGATTCACCGAACTCTGGGCGTTTGACCCATTTGGACAGCGGCTCGCCGTCAAGAACTTTCTCGTCGATCTCTTTATTGATCGCGGCGAGTTGCTTGGTGCGCGCTTCGAAGAGCTTGAGTCTTGCTTTTCCGAGGTCTGTGCCAAGCAGGCCGATCTCCTTGGCGATTGGTGTCAAGCGGTCCGGGGCGTTGTCGGCGCGCAAAAGCAAGCGATGCTCGGCGCGGCTCGTGAACATCCGGTACGGCTCGGTCGGCGTCTTCGTCACAAGATCATCCATCAACACACCGATGTACGCCTCATCGCGCCCGAGCAGCCAATCGTCTTTGCCCTGTGCAAGACGCACCGCGTTGACACCGGCGACCAAGCCCTGCGCGGCTGCTTCTTCGTAACCACTCGTCCCGTTGATCTGGCCCGCAAGGAACAAACCCGGCACAAGTTTGGTCTGGCCCGTTGCAAAGATCTGATGCGGGCGAACCATGTCGTATTCGACGGAGTAGCCGGCGCGAAGCATCTCGGCGTTCTCGCAGCCGGGCAGACCGCGGATGATTTGAAGCTGCACATCGGCGGGCATGCAAGTCGAAATGCCGTTGCAGTAGACCCAGTGCGAGCCGATGCCCTCGGGTTCGAGGAAGACGGTGTGTTCATCGCGATCAAAGCGCACAACCTTGTCTTCGATCGACGGGCAGTAGCGTGGGCCGATGCCTTTGCCGCCGGGGAGTGCGGAGAAAACGGGTGAT
>NVSP01000024.1 GCA_002732755.1 Phycisphaera sp. | reverse complement strand
ATCGGGTTTGCGGGGCAGGCCCAGCGTGATGCGTGGGAGGCGTACGCGGAGGAGACGCCCACGCGGAGGACGCCGGAGTTTGTGACGCTTCTTAAGGCGGATGCGCCGAGCGTGACGCGTTCTCGCCGGCAGATCTGGAGCGATGCGGATTGGTACCGGTCGCACGCGTACAACGAGCGGCACAAACCGGCCGGGATTGATGATTATATTATTTCGATTTGCAGAATACCAGGTACGCGCCGGTCGAGTTCGCTGTGGCTGCACCGGGCGACGGGGGCTGCGCCGTTTGGGAGACGGGAGTGGTACCTGCTCGATGTGGCGCACCGCGAGTTTGCCCGGCACATCGGCGGGCCGATCGCCTCGACGCTCCAGCCTACGCCCGCGTCATTGACCAAGCGGCAGCGGGAAGCGCTGGAGATGCTGCTTGCGGGGCTGACAGAGAAGCAAGCGGCGGCGGGCATGGGCATCAGCGTGCCGACGGTACACGAGTATGTGCAGGCGATCTACAAACACTTCGGGGTGCATTCGCGCGGAGAACTGGCGGCGCACTTTCTCCGCAGGTACCGCGGAGCAATGAACGATGTGCGGGTGGGGGACGATGAGGCTTCGAGATAGCGGATGGCAGAGGGCCAGATGGTCAGGTGGTAATTTAGTCGCAGCCGGCGTTGAAGTTGTTGATCCAAGCGGTGAAGTCGGTTGGTGTGCATACGCCGTCGCTGTTCTGGTCGCACTCGGGGAGGTTGTTGTTGAACGCGTTGATCCATGCGGTGAAGTCTGTGGGGGTTACGGCTCCGTCGCCGTTGACATCTGCGGGGCAGGGTTCTGGCGCAATATCTACGCAGTAGCTTGTTTGGAAGCCATCGGTGTCGCCGTCGTTTGGGGTGATTGCGACACAGAGTTCGGAACCACCGCCGAGGCTGGAAACGCTTGGGACGGCGTCGGCGTGGCCGGCGGAGACGATGTCTCGGACCACGACGCCGTCGAGTGACCAGATGTAGTGGTACCGGACGAGGTCGTACTCAAAGTCATCGTTGACGAGGTCTGGTTGCAGCCGTGCGAAGATAACATCGTCTTGGGTTGGAGATGCGGGTTCCAAGATAGCAAACACGGGGTGCGGCGGCGTGTTGGTGTAGGTTTCGCCGTTGTCGAGCACGGTGACGCGCGCGGTGATCTCGCGCTGGCCGTTGATGTCGATCCCGATCGTCCAGACCCCCGGCACATTCTGCATGTCGGTGATGTTCCACTGGTAGCGTGCCCAGTATCTCCGATAGAATTGGTTTGTGAATGTAAAGAACCGGTTGCCGGAATCAAAATCGAGAGTGCCGTTTGGCATGTAGAAGCGGAAGCGGTAGGTGCTGTCGATGGGCAGGTTTGCGCCTTGCATCCAGTAGCTGACGCGGTCGGTCTGGAGCGTCACGGATCGGTCGCGCGGGAATGGGTGCGGGGTCTCGAAGTCATTGGGAAAGAGTTCACGCAAGAACCCGAAATCACGGACATAGTGCTCGGTTGGTTTGGACCATTGGTTGGCCCACATCGATGCGGATGGTGAGCATGGCCCGCTCATGGGTTCGATCCAGTTGCCGTTGCGCCAAACCGCGAAGTGGAGGTGTGGGCCGGTTGAGTTTCCGCTGGATCCGACAAGCCCGAGTTGCTGGCCGGCGACAACGCTCTCGCCGACTTGTGGCAGGACGGAGCCGTTCTTCATGTGCCAGTACATYGTRWACARCCCGGGTTCKATTGCRCCGTGATCGAGCACGACGAAGTTTGCCGGTTGACCAGCCCAGACGGTGTTCTGATCGAAGTGCCCGTCGTCGCGTGAGAGCACCGTGCCATCGAGCGCGGCGAAGATCGGTACGCCGATGAACTGCTCGTCGAATGTGCGCAGGCCGGTGTCGTGTCCAAGGTGGCCGTCGTATGTGTGGTCGCCGCAATCCCAGTCGAGTACGCCGGTCGAGGCGGTATCGCGGTCGGTGTAGTTGTTAAGGAAGAGATCGCCGTAGATCTGCCCGCCGACCGGGTAGAACTCGAAGAGGGGGCCGGTGCCGCGTTGCGATGGTGGTGTTGGCAGGTTGGTGTCGGCCTTGCGCAACATGGCTTCTATGACTGTGCGCTCTTGGTGAGTCAGGCAGGATTGCTCAGTGGCCGAAGCGATTGCAAAATCGTTACCGCCTGCAATAAAGCCGCCCGTGTCGGGTTCAGCCTGTCCGTGGGCGGCTGCGTGCATGGATGCCGCTGCAATAAGTAGGCTCGCAATTTTCATGTCCAGAGTATACAGCGAACCTGTTCTTTTTCCAAGCTGATTGCGGGCGATCGTTCTATGAGATCGTGAGCTTTGGTTTGGTGCGGCCTTGTTTTAGGCTTGCGAGTGAGGTTTGGCTTTCGAGGTTGTTTGCGAGTTGGGTGAGGGCCTTTGGGAGTTGATCGCCGCCGGCGGATGTGGGGATGAAGTTTGCCGATGGGTCGCCCGAGTCTGAGTTTTCGCGGAGTGCCATGTTGATTGGGATCGCGCCGAGGAACGGGAGGCCGAGGCGTTGGGCCATGTGTTCGGCGCCGCCACGGCCGAAGATGTCGTAGGTCTTGCCGTCGTCGCCGACGAAGTAGCTCATGTTTTCGACGACGCCGAGGATGTCTACGCCGAGTTGTTGGAACATGCGCACGGCTCGGACGGCGTCGTCTTGCGCTACTTTTTGCGGTGTGCAGACGATGACCGCGCCGGCAAGTTGGAGGCTCTGCGCCATGGTGAGGGGGATGTCGCCGGTGCCKGGYGGSAKGTCGATGATGAGGTAGTCGAGTTCKCCCCATKSGGTKYGTTCKRWGAGTTGDTKGAATGCGCCGTGSGCCATKGGKCCTCGCCAGATGAGTGGTTTTTCKGGGTCGACSAKTTTRCCSATGGTGAYKGMTTTGATGCCGTGGACGARGAATGGTTSGANTNNNSATTCGWTNNNGMMKGMTNWGKTCGWGKGCGSCGAGTCCGAGCATTGTTGGGAGTGATGGGCCGTAGATGTCGCCGTCCATGAGTCCGACGGCGTGGCCTTTCTTTGCGAGCGCGACAGCGAGGTTGACGGCGACGGTGCTCTTTCCGACGCCTCCTTTGCCCGCGCCGACGGCGATGATGTTGGTAACGCCTGGGATGCCGTTTGCGCCTTCTTGTGATGTTGGGTTTGCCNTTGGCTGTTTTTCGGAAGGGGGTTTKTTGGTTYCGCCGGCGCTTTGGAGTTTGGATTTTTGGTCGTCTGAGGTTTGTGGGCCGGAGTTTGAGCTGAGGAGGACGGTACCGGCTTCGTCGACGATCTCGACGATGAGGCTTGAGAGGACGACGCCTTGTTCGCCGGCGGCTGCTCTGATCGCGCCGTGGGTCCGGCGGGCGGCCTGGTCGAGTGTGTCGGCGTCGGTGATGCCGGGGAAGTGGAGTTTGACTGAGGCGAATGTTTCGCAGGCAGCGGTCCATTCGAGGAAGCGGACGAGGGGCTTTCCGGTGGGGCCTTCGGCGGTTGCCAGGGCTGCTTTGATGAAATCGCGGTTGAGGGCGGGCATTGGGTGGTTCCTTGTGTGCGGCCTTTGCCGCGGTTTTATGGTAGGAACCGGTGCAATCCGGTGCGGGTTTAAGCGTTAGGCTGTGGGTTGGAACCGATGGTTATGGAATAGGAGCACCGCCATGTCAACCGCACGCACAGTCCGGGCATTGATCGGAACATTTACGCTTGTTGCGGGTCTTGCCGCTGGCTTGGCTGTWGGGCAAGAGTCGGACAGGCCGTTGTTGAGTGGGCCTGAGGTTGAGGACACGAGGCCCGGGCTTGTTGAGGACACCTTTGGCGGCGAGATGGCGAGGGGGAAGGCGAGGCTTGGCGCGATGGCGGCGATCCCGGCGCAGGATCTACGCAAGATACTGCAAGACATGAACAAGGCGGATGCGGACGGCGCGATTCGGCTGAGCCAGGAGCAGAACGATCGCGTGCGCGAGTTGATGGTTGAGTATCAGGAAGAACGCCGGGTGTGGATGCTTGCGAACCGGGATGAGCTTTCGGAGTTGTACAAGGCGGCTGGCATGCCCGAGCCGAGACATCGCGGTGGTCGAGAAGATCGTGGCGGCCGTGGGGGGCGTGGGGGCGAGGAGCCAAGGCGTGGCAAGCCGGAGAGTGAGGGGCGGAACATGATGGAGCCGGTGGAGGCGACGGACGCTCGGCGGATGCCAAGGCTGCGGATGCCCGAGCGAGCCAATCCTGCTGAGGGTGGGCAGGAGAGGCCAAGGCCGACGGCCCAGCAGCAGGCGGCGCAGCAGCGGCTGCGGGCGTTTATGTCGAAGGGGCCGACGACGGGCGATCTTCAGCGGCGGATTTATGCGGAACTCTCAGCGGAGCAGCAGAAGCACATCGACGATGAGGTCGTGCGGATGGCAGACGAGCGGGCGGATGAGCGCGAGATGGCCAAGATCCAGCGGCGGCAGAACGATCGGCGGGCCAAGAATGGTCGGGCTGGCGGCGCAGAAGAAGGTGCTGGGGGGCCGGGGCGCGCTGGAGGTGGTCGGGGGAAAATCGATTGGGATGCGGTGTTGCCCGCGGATGGGTCGGTGAATCTTGAATCGCTGCCCGAGCGGGCGCGGGCGCGTCTGGAGTCGATGGATGAGGCCCAGCAGAAGCGTGCTCTTGAGGCGATGCGGAAGCGTTCCGGCGAGCCGAGGCGTCGGCGTGGGGATTAAATAGTGCAAAAATAGCCCATTCATTCAACCTAAACGGGTGTGTGCGGGTGCGTATGGGCGGGCTGGGTCTTGGTGTGTTCTCCCAATACCGGCTCTGTGAGCCTGTTTTTGCGTGAGCACAGGTCGAGTTTGAATGCAAGCCTAAATGTTGAAGAAATGTGGGTTTCTAGCAAAACAAATACGACAGACGGCTTTTGATAGGTATCATGTTTGGTTTTGATACGGCAAATGGTGTTAAACTGGGGTAATTTGGTAATTTGATCTTCTTTGAGGCGAACCCGAACGCCGATAATCCGTATCATCTAGTGATCTCTCTCTCCTCCAGCGGGGTGCCGATTAGCGTTGGCACCCTGCTTTCTTTTTTGGGCTTTCTTTTTGGCTGGGTATACCGAGCAGAAAACTATTCCGATCCAGGGCGCGGGTCCGCTGCGCTAGGCTGACTCGCGCGGCGAGGGTGTCTGTGGATCGCTTTGGAAGTTGGAGAGCACTGACCCGCGGACGGGTCAGTGGCACGGGGAGGGGTGTTGAACATGGCAGGGTCTGTTGTGCTGGTGACGGGGGCGGCTGGGTTCATCGGTTCGCATGTTGCAGAGGCGATGATTCGCCGGGGCGACCGTGTGGTTGGGGTAGACAACTTCGATCCGTTCTATAGCCGATCGATCAAAGAGCGGAACCTTGAAGAATTGAGAGCCGCTGGTTCGGCGGGTTCGTTCGAGTTTGTCGAGCTTGATCTGTGCGACCAAGATGCGATAGCGAAGCTTGTTGGACGGACTAAGCCGGAGGGGATCGTGCATCTGGCGGCCAAGGCTGGGGTGAGGCCGAGCATCGCGGACCCGACGGGGTACGCGATTTCCAATGTCGTTGCGACCTCCAATATCCAGCAGGCGGCGCTTGCGCACGGCGTAAATCGGCTTGTGCTTGCTTCGTCGAGTTCGGTGTATGGGAACARYGAKMRSGYGCCGTTYASSGARGAKGAYWYTGTKGAKCRKCCKATCWSSCCGTAYGCSGCGACSAAGMRKTCGTGCGAGTTGATSGSGSASACGCATYRKYATTTRACGSGGATGCCKRYGGCGATNKYTKCGGYKSYTNYACGGTCNKTGGNNCGASGNARCKGNNCGAYCYKGYSMYSRRKRMSTYSMTGCGTGCGATCCACGCGGGCGAGCCGATCACGATGTTTGGCGATGGGTCTACGAGCCGGGACTACACCTATGTTGATGACATTGTGGCGGGTGTGGTGTCGGCGCATGACCGGATCGATGACTTTGGCTACCGGATCTGGAACCTTGGCGGGGATCACCCGATTCGGCTGGATGAACTGATCGGCAAGATCGGCGAGGTTGTTGGTCGGGAGCCGGTGGTGGTACGAGAGGAGATGCAGCCTGGCGATGTTGAGAGGACATGGGCAGATCTTTCGCGTTCGGAGGCTGAGCTTGGGTATTCGCCGGCGTTTTCGATCGAGGATGGGCTTGCTCGTCAGTGGGCTTGGATTCGGGAATCGCTCTAGGGCGGTTTCATTTCAGATGTAGCGGATCCCGTGCCACCGACCTGTCCGCAGGTCAGTGCTTCTGTATTGAGGATGTCCAAGAGCACTGACCCGAAGACGGGTCAGTGGCACGGTTAGGGCGCGTGTTCTGGTTGGCGGAGGTGCTTTGGTACTGTGGTGAGCCATGNTTTTTTGGCGCGTGATGCCTCGGGGTTGGTCAGTTGGTAGCTTGTGACGATTGTGGGAACATATCCAAAGTCAGCAAGCCTTGCGATGTCGCGCTGGGTTCTTGCTGCGGTGATGTGTGCGCCGGACGCGCGGACGATCTCGGGGTAGCGGAAGAAGGCCCATGATTCGTGGCCGGGGAGCATGAAGTCGGCGAGGTAGTTTGGTGCTCTGATTTTGTGGAAGTCGGATTCGGCGATGCCGTCCTTTGGAGAACGGTATGCGGCGACGAACGATGGTGTCACGGAATGGATGATATCGCAGCACATTGGTTCGGCGATGAGTTTGAGTTCCGGGTAGATTTTTCGGATGGCCCGGAGATAGCGGACCTGGTCCCAGATTGGCATGTGTTCGTGGATGAAGTTGTCCAGGCCGACGAGCGTGGCGCCGGCGTCTTTGGCGAGGGTGAGCTTTTGTGCGACATCGGCGAGGTGCTCGGTGTCGGACAGATCGAGGGCGGTCAGTGTGTGCGCATCCCATGAGTCGGTGTATTCGGCTGCGCGTCCCCACCAGAATCCGAGTTGTTTGCCCGAGCGTGGGACTTGGCGGAACAGGTGGGCGGTTGAGTGGAGCAGGGGCAAGTCTTTCCAGCCGAGAGTGAACATGTTTGGGAAGTTGATTCTGAGGTGGCTCGGGTAGATGCCGCTGGGTGCCCAGAGCATGACTCGGTCGAACCCGTTTGGCTTTGTGAGCTTTCTTGCGAGAGTTCCGAATCCGGCAAGGTCTGGTCTTGACGATCGGTCGCCGAAGAAGCCGCGGGGGTTTCGAACGGACTGCGCCCCGACATTTGCGGCTTCGAGTGCGTGGACTGGTCGATCGTTTCTGGTGTATTCGACGGGGCCGAAGCGTGACTGGAAGTATTGGCGGTAGGGCAGGAGTGTTTCGAGCCAGTCTTGCTCGCCGGTGGGGTCGTTGGTCCATGTGCCGGCGCGTTTGATGACGCGGACGGCGACGGTGTAGGACCGTGACTCGCCCGGCGGGAGCATTGCGGGCCTGTCGAGTTTGGTGTATTGGTTGGTATGTTTGTCATCAGATAGATCAAAAGCGATGAACCATCCTCGTGATTCCTTTGGGCCTTTGAAGATGCCGCCGGCTCTGCCGACGCGGACGAGTGCATCGTGTTTGTATGTTTCGATTGGGTAGAGGAGGCTGACCCCGATGGCGTAGTCGTCGTTCATTATTGCGGAGACTGGGGAATAGGCATTGAGCGGGTATGCCCAGGCTTGTCCGATGTAGGTGTCCCAGTGTGCGCTYGGGAGTCTTGTGCCGCGCAGCACATTGAGGTATCTGATGTTCTCGCCGAGTGTGATTGTTCCGACGACGAGCCTTCCAAGGGGCATGTCTTGGTGGGTTGTGTTGTCGAAGGTGTAGACGATGTCGTAGCCGAGGTCGGTGATTTTGTTGATCTGTGTGGTAGGTCGAAGCACACGGCTTTGGTCTAGCGGGGTGTGCGTTGCCATGGTTCTTGGGTGGATGAGTGTTCGGCCTTGGTGGGAGATTGTTGGGCCGTGGAGGGCAGGGTTGGTAGTCGAGGTTTGGGCGCGTGTYGATACGGCGGTGAATATGGCAAGGAAAACCAGCACGCATTGGTAGATCGTTCGCATGTGTGGTGTGTGTTTCATCGTTGGGGATTGTATACGCGGGCACCGGCAATGGATGCGGGTCGTGGGTAGGCTCATGGCGTGGGTGATGTGCAAGACAAACCGGGCGTGCGTGTTCGATGGGCGGTTGTGACTGCGCTGTGCTGGTTGGTGGCGATGTTGGCGGTGGTGTGGCTTGCGTTTGTGTGGTCGCCGATGTTCTTTGCGGGCAAGGCGGGTGCGGGTGAGCTTGGGCATTGGTACTGGGTGGTTGATCTGTGTGCATCGCTTGCGGCTCAGTCGGTGGTTGTGGTTTGTGTTGTGTGTATTTTTCTTTTTGTGATTCGCAGWAAGATGTGCGCGTGTGTTGTTGGGGTGGTGCTTGTTGGTGTGCTTGTGCTGCCGATGTCGGAGCCAAGGTTGCAACGCGCGGCTGATGGCACTGAGTCGGTTCGGTTGTTGGTGTACAACTCGCACACGCAGTCGAGCGATACGGATGCAAAGAATGCGATGCTCGCGGCCTCGGGCGCTGATGTTGCGGTGGTGCTTGAGATTTGGACGGGGATGATGCGGTCGTACATGGCGGGCGAGGGGTTTCGCGCGACGCACGGGTATGGGAAGCTGCCGCAGTATGCGATGTCAGGGTCCCCGGCGATTTTGAGCCGGTTCCCGGTCGAGCCGGAGGAGAGCGGGCTTGGGCGCAAGCTTGGTCAGGTTCGGCGTGAGCTTTGGGATCACTACTACCGGATCGAGGTTGTGCATGCGCCGTCGGGTTCGTTTGTGTTGATTCAGGCGCACGCGCGGAGTCCTCGGCGTGCGGCGCGGTGGGCGTATGGGCTGGACCAGCTTCTGGCGGTCGCTGAGATTGTCGGGCGTGTGGAAGCGATTGCGGGTTTGCCGGTGGTTGTTGCGGGGGATTTTAATAGTCCGCCGACATCGGTTCGGGCGCGGGCGTTTGCTGATCGGTCGGGTCTTGTGCGCGCCAAGCCTTGGCATGTGGTTGGCGGGACTTTTCCGGCTGTGGTGCCTGATTTTTTGGCGCYTGCTATTGATGGTGTGTACGCATCGCCGGGCGTGCGTGTGAAGTCTTGGGAGATGGTTGGGAGCGCGGGGTCGGATCATCGGGGGGTGGTGATCGAGCTTGTGTTTGGTCAGGAGTTTGGATCAGATTCTGAGCCGTAGTTTGCGTATTGCGGGTCGTAGGTGTCGAGTTGGTCGTGTTCGTCGTCGTCGAAGAAGTCGTCGTGTTCGGTGAAGTCGTCATCGGTGATGAAGCCGGTGATTTTGAGGCAGTACGCGACCACGATGAGCATGGCGAGAGATCCGAGCACGCCGACGGTGAACTCGAATGCGARGTTTGGTACTTCGCCACGGGCAAGTCCTAGGAGGTTTCCCATGGATGCCCCGATTGGGAGGACGACAAACGGCTGTGCAGGCGCGCGCAGGAGCACGGCATCAAAGTATCTGATGAAAAGTCCCATGACCGCTGCGTAGAGGATGAGGATGGGATAGCCGCCTTCGGAGCCGGCGTGCCCGAGGATTCCTGGTCCGATGGTGTAGCTGGTGGGTTTACCTGTGACCCCGGCATCTTTCCACGCGAACGCTGCGAGAGCTTGTRGTTTGTTTGGATAGATAGCGCGCGGGATTGGGAGCTCGAAGTAGTATCTGATGGAATGGAGGTATCGGTATTCGTAGGTCTCGGGGTAGTTCTCCATGAGCCACATTGACCATGCGGCGCATTGCTGGCCCGAGAGGAGGTCTTGGAGTCCTCTTGTTGTGTTTCCTTTTGCAACACCGACTAGAACAGTGATGGGGTTTGTTGCGGTGACATTTTCCTGCCCTCGGGTGGCCGTGAACTTTGCCACGAGCACAATGGGGATGATTCCGATGAGGGCGGCCTGCACGATTACGCGCGCAGGGGGTAGGCCTCGCATTCTTGCGTAGTAGGTTCCCCATATGAGACAGCCCGAGATTGCGACGATGGGCCGGCGTCCAAAGGCGCCGAAGATTCCGATCCCGATAGCCAGCAGAAGGACTGCGAACATGAACGCGGCAGCAGCGGGGTTGAGGGGTCGTTTGACCCAGATCCATGCACCCATGCCCGCGGCGACGGCTGCGATGGATGTTCCGACCTGGGTTGTGATAACGGAGACATAGGGGATAACAACCGCAAAACGGAGGAGGATGGCGATGCCGAGGAGCGTAAAGGCGAACATCCAGAGGACCGGTTCTCTGGTTTGGCCCTTGATGATCGGGGTCCATTTTGCAAGGCGTTTGGCGCCGATGCCCCAGCGATAGAATGCCAAGAAGAACACCTCAAATGTGATGATCCAGAGCAGGTATTGGCCAGCGATGGCGTCTTGGTTTCTGAGAATGAGAGAGGTGTCAATGCTGTTGTCCTTGAGCAGGGAGATTGATCCACTGGTGACCTGATAGATCGTAAATCCAACGAGGAAGAAGTTTCGAATGGTCAACAGGTCGGCACTTCCCCTTAGGTAGGGGATCAGGATCAGCCCAACATTGAAGATGGCAACAAGGATCAGGATGTATCCGACAAACTCGCTCATGGTGCTCCGATGGTGTTGTCGCCGATCAGCCCGGACTGTATCAGGGCGGCCCTGATGGTATCTACAGGATCGGCGAGGCCTCGCCATCTCTTCAACACCCGTTGGGACTCGGCCTTGAAGGTTTCTGTTGTGCCGGGCTTGCTGATATGGAGCATGGCCTTTGTAAGCGGCAGGGACGCTGCTGGCTCGATCAGGAATCCGTTTTTGCCGGGGTCAACCAGTTCTGGCCCTGCCCCGCACGCCGATGTTGTGATGATGGCAAGCCCGGCGGCGGCTGCCTCGTTGATAATAAGTCCCCAAGGCTCGATGACGCAAGGGTGGACCAGTATGTCGCTAAGCCTGTAGAGCGAGCTGACCGTCTCTTGATCGTCGATAAAGCCGGTAAAGAGGACTCGGTGTTTGAGCCTGTCGGGGACAGATTGCTCGAGCTCATGCTGCGTATCGCCGCTGCCAACAACAACGAGATCCCAGTTTGGGCGGTCGTCGGCGACTTGGATGAACGAAGATATCGCAAGGTCTGGTCGTTTGTTCGGGACGAGTCTGCCGCAGAAGATGAATCGCTTGCGTTCTGGGTTGAGTTTGAATCGTTCGCGTGTCAACTTGATGGTCGATTCGTCGAGATTTTTGATGAGGTCATAGTCGGGTTCGTAGGGGCTGTATCGGATCATGGATTCGGGCACGCCGTAGGACTGGAAGAATGCCGATCCGAGTGAGCCGCAACAGAACACTACATCGGTGTATGAGGTGACATGTTGTATTATTTGTTTTTTGATTCTGCGTCTGACGCCTTCGGCGCGGTCGGTATGGATATTCGAGTCGGTCCAGAGATATGTTGTGATCCCGGCATTGTGGCAGGCCTTGTAGAGGCCCAGCAGCCCGAGGTCGTTGTAGCCGAGGATGATGGCTGCTTTCACATTGTTGTCTTTGAGATACCGAAAGATCCGCTTGCCGCGTCTGTAGTTGCGGAACTGATGGGCGGGCTTGTTGCGCTCGAGTGCGGTCTCACCGGTGTCAAAGAAGACGGCGTTGATGTCTGCTTCGTCGCGGCGGGCACGGTTTGCAGAGCCGGCCGCGTGGGTGTAGACCGAGTGGAGTTTGAACTCGGGGATTTCGGTAACGATCCTGCGGTGCAGGGCGTGTCGGTATGGCTCTTGGGTTGGCGCGATGATGGCAAGGCCCGGCCGGTTGGCATCAATATTCGTCACGGGCGTAGTCATGATCGGTTCCGGGCTGCTTCTCGGTAGAGCGATTCGTAGCGTTTGACGACGGCTTCTGGGCTGAGTGTGTCGAACACCCAGTCTCGACCCAGCTTGCCCATGCGGGTGCGTTCGCTTTCGTCATCAAGCATGGATCTGATCGTGTCTGCGAATACCTGGGCGGACTGTTCGACGATGAGCGATGAGCCGGATTCTTGTAGCTCGGGCCAGATGTCGACGAACTTGGTGGTGATCGCTGGAGTGCTACAGGCGAGGGCTTCGACGAGGACGAAGCCGAAGTTTTCTTGGCTTGTTGGGAGCGCAAAGACATCGGCGGCTTGGTAGAGGCTGACTTTTTCGGTACCCCTGACCATGCCGAGCAGGCGTACGGAGCTTTCGAGGCCGAGCGTTTTGATTTGTGTTTGGAGTTGTTGTTCGTAGTCGTCGTCGCCGGTGCCGGCGATGAGAAACTGCGCGTCGACGCCTTTGTCTTTGAGCAGCTTCGCCGCATCGATGAGGATGTGGATGCCTTTTTTGACATGGACTCGGCTGAGGAAAAGTACGACTGGTTTGTTTGAATCGATGTCGAAGGCTTGTTGTGCGAGTTTTTTGCCGGGGAGCGAGAGGTAGGGTTTGATGTCGAAGAGGAGGGGGACGACCACGCCGTTGCCCTTTGGGTAGTAGCGTTTAGATTGGTTGAGTTCGGCTTGCGCGGTGCAGTGGACAGCGAAGGCGTTTTCGAGGAGTATGCGGGCGGAGAGTGCGAGGTAGATTTGTTTTTTGAGTTTGCGCTGCGCCATCGACCAGTCGTCGAGCATGCCGTGGATGCTGATGATGTAGGGCGTGCCGAGTTTTTTGCAGAGCTTTGCGATGGACGCGTTGGAAAGTTCCCACGGGGTGTGCATGTGGACGACATCGCATGAGCCGATGGTGCGCGAGAGCGTGTCYTCGGCATTTTTAGAGAGTTTTCCAAACTTTGTAGGCGGCGGGATTTCGATGACGCGCGGCACGCCGAGTTTGCCTGGCGCCCAATCGTCTGGGACATCGGCTGTGTCCCAAGTTGCGACGACGACATCGTGGCCGGCTTTGGCTTGTGCGATCGCCATGTCGAGGATGGCGCGGACGACGCCGCCGAGTTCGAGGCGGATGGGGCCAGAGAAGTGTGCGATTTTGAGTGGGCCAGTCATGTGGTTTCGTTCGCTTGTGTGGGTGGAATGGCTTGTTTTTGCTTGATTTTCGCCTGGTATTGGCGGGAGTTTGGCGCGCTCGCCGAGTGGTTTTGCGGTGTCGCCGCCGTAGATGGTCCATTCTTTGAGGTCTTTGTATGCGGAAGCTCTTGAGCCGAGGATGGCTCCTTCACCGATGTTGATGCCTGGGCCGACGAAGGCGTCGGCAGCGATCCACGCGTCGTCGCCGATGGTGATGCCGGGGGTGACGAGTCGCATGTCTTTTCGTGTGAAGTCGTGTGAAGCGGCGCAGAGGTGTGAGTATTGGCTGATGGTGCAGCGAGCGCCGACGGAGACTGGCCCGAGGCAGAAGAGGATGGCGTGGTCGCCGACGGCGGTGTTGGCGCCGATGGTGAGCTTCCACGGGTGTGTGATTTTGACTGTTGGGCGGATGCGTGCGGTTGGGTGGATGTGTGCGCCGAAGATGTTGAGGATGCGGTTTCTGATGCCGTACCAGTTGTGGAACGAGATGCGAAAGAGTGGTTGGCCGAAGAGTTCCCAGAGTGTTTCGGTGAGTCTTTGTCGCGAGGTTCTGCCGTGGACGAGGGCGACGGCTTGGCGCGGGTCGGTGGTGCCATCGTGGGGTGGCGGGGTCGGGTTGGGCTTTGTGCTTCCTACCACTGATACCCCATGCGGGTGAGTGTTGGTTCGAGTATTGGTCGAAGGGTGTCGAGTGTGTCACGATCGAGATCGTCGCGCCATTTGTGGATGCTGGAAGGGTTTGATTCTTTTATAATATGAGTTACAAAAGATGAATCCTCACCCAGCCCGGTAAAGGTCGCGATTTGTTTTCCAACACTTTCCGGGTCAAGAACAAGATCTTCGTATCGGAACATCATAATGTTGTCTGGCCCAATAGCCTCGGCGTCATCGAGCGCGATGGTCATCCCGGCGGCCCACTGGTGTGCAAGCATCTCGTCCCGCGGCAATTTCGCCCACGCCTTCCATCCGGGGGGTTTCATGCCCCAATACTTGAGGGGGCGGTTTGTTACCCGACGGGTAAGCGTGCTAATCGCTTGCCCAAAGAACGCGGGCCATTCTGTGAGGGGGGTTTGCCTTGCTCGTTCGAGGACCCTTGAGACGGCGACGCCTTCGTTCATGATTTCGCCAGTGGATCTCATGACACTCCTGCCGTCGCGGAGGATGAGCAGTATCCGTGCTTCTGGAATAACTTCGTGAATGAACAGAAGTCGGAGGCAGTTGCTTGGTGTTTTTTCACAGAATCGTTTTGTGCCTGCATAGTCAGCGAAAGCCTGACGGATGCGCATTCGGATTCGAGGTGTGACATGCTCGGCTGTCAGCCTTTGATCTGGCCTGTATGCGTTGCCCCGGGTCCAGACATGTCGCGGCTCGATCCAGTATGCGACATCCTCGGCCATTGAAAGCATTTTTCCGAGAAAGGTTGTGCCTGACCGCTGGCTGCCCACGAGGAGGATCGGTGGCTTAGCGGCAAAGGCATCGTCTGGATGTACCTTGTGTTTTGTCACTAGATAAGTTCCCGGGACTTAATGGCTCTTGCGGGGTTGCCGACATAGACTTGTTCAGGTTTAAGGTCTTTGTAGGCGCTTGAGCGGGCGCCCAGGACGCAGAGTCTGCCGACGGWGACATTGGGTCCGACATAGGCGTCCGCGCCGATCCATGCGTCGGCGCCGATTTCGACGGGGTCGCGGATGAGTGGGAAGCTTCGGTCGGTGTGGTCGTGTGTGCCGGCGCAGAGGTGGGCGTATTGGCTGATGATGCAGCGTTCGCCGATGGTGATGGTGCCGAGCGAGTAGAGGATGGCGTTGTCGCCGACGGTGACGCCGTCGTGGATGTCGAGGTTCCAGGGGATCTCGACTTTGACGGTTGGTCGGATGTGGACACCTTTACCAATTTTGGCTCCGAAGAGGCGAAGGAGTTGGTTTCTGATGCCGTACCAGTTGTGAAATGTGAGTCGGAAGATTGGCTGTCCGATGAGCATCCAGAGTGCGCGGATGACTTTTTCTTTGAAGGTCCACGGGCTTGCTTCTGGGAGGAGTTGTCCCTCTTCGCCCTTTGGCGCGGTTGGGGGCGCTGTGCGCTTTCGTTTGGTTTCGGGCTGGCGCATGAGGGTTTGGTCGCCCGGGTCGAAGGTTGCGCCGGCTGGTGGTGGCGGGCTGTCGGCCTCGAATGCGCCGGCGTTGTTTTTGTGGCTCTGGCGGAGCATGCGGAGCTTGAGGACGGTCATGCGTTCGTAGTGGGCCAGGAGGGCGGCGTAGGTTCTGCCGGCTTTGCCTTCGAGGACGCCGCCCTGGACGAACATGGAGACGAACCAGCGGAGGAAGGGGCGCGCGGGGAGTTTGTTGACGAGCTGTTTCCACTCGCGCCGTCGCTCGACGGGTGGACCTTTGAAAAGTTGTGCGAATCTGAGTGGTTGGCCCGCGTCTTGGATGGCTTGCAGCGCTTCGAGTGATGAGTAGCGGTTGTGTTTTTCGATCCAGTCGTAGAGGCCTTTGGAGAAGAGGAAGTGGAGGTAGGGCTGCTTGAGCGTGCCGATGGCTTTGTCTTCTTCTTCGCGTTGGCCGTGGCCGTGGTCGATGAATCGCATGCGTTGTTTGTGGAAGAGTCGCATCTGGTAGGTCGGGTAGCCGCCGGAGCGTTTGAGCCATCGGTCCATGAGCATGAGTTTGTGTGGGACGAAGAAGCCTGCGTCGGTTGGTTCTTGTTTGATGAGCGCATCGAGTTCACGGATAAGCGCTGGTGTGAATCGTTCGTCCGCATCGAGGTGGAAGACCCAGTCGTGTTTGAGTGGGATGTTGTCGATGGCCCAGTTGCGCTGCTTGCCGAAGCTCTCGAAGGGGTTGGTGTGGACTGATGTGCCGAGGTCTTTTGCGATGTCTTGCGTGCGGTCTGTTGAGCCGGAGTCGAGGACATGGACATCGTCGGCCCAACTGCACGACTCGATGCACTCGGCGATGTTGATTTCTTCGTTGAGGGTGAGGATGACGACAGAGATCTTTGGCGAGGGTGAGCCGTCGTCGGGCCTGCATTGTTCGTGTGTGCGGGGGATGCTGCTCATTGTGTTGCTCCCTCGCTGGTGATTTGTGTGATGAGGTCATCGAATGCGGCGTGCGTTGCTTTGTCGTTGTAGGCCTCGTCGAAGGCGGTTCGTGCTGCTTGTTGCATGGTTGTAAAACGCTGCTCGTTGCTTGCGAGTTCGCGGATTGCCAAAGCGAGGCCGTCGGCGTCACCGATTTGGAGTGTGATGCCGCAGCCAAAGCGTTCGATGGCGTCATCGACATTGCTTGATTTTGGGCCGACATAGATGATGGGCAATCGCATGGCGAGGTTTGAGTGGAGTTTGGATGGGCTCATGACGCCGAGCATGTTGTCACGGAGCGTGATGAGCGAACAGGATGCGGATGCCATGACGGCGGGTGTTTCGGACTTTGGGACATAGCCCTGGACGATGACATTTTTGAGGCCGCGTTTCTCGGCGTCTTGTGCGGTTGTGTCTTTGCGTTTGCCGCCGCCGATGAAGAGGAATGCGATGGAGTCGTCGTCTTGGAGTTGCGTCGCGGCGTCAAGGACGGTGTCGAACTCGTGGCCGACGCCCATGTTGCCGAGGTACAAGATGACGAACTTGCCGGCGAGGTTGTGTTGCTCGATGCCTTCCCATGTTTCGTGCTTTGCATCGGCGGGGAAGAAGTCGGCGTCTTCCCAGTTTGGGATAATTGTTGTCGGGAGCGGTTTGCGGTTGCTCTTGATTTTGGGTGCGTACCGGCCCATGAGCAGGTCAACCATCGCGGTGTCGAGGCCGACGAGGTGGTCGAGCCGGCGGAACATGGCGCGGTTGAGGAGTTGCAAAGACTTGCTCGTTAGGCCGTCGGTTTTGATCATCCCGGCGCGCTCGGGGGCTTCGGGGTAGCAGTCCATGTTCCAGAGGATGATTTTGGTTTTGCGGTGCAGGAGTTTGTGTAAGACGGCGGCCCAGCCGACGAAGGGCGGCGTGGTCAGCGTGATGATGATGTCTTGCTTGCGCAGGAAGGCGGTGGTGAAGAAGGTGCCGAGGTAGAAGAAGAAGTAGTCGGCGAGTCGTTTGATGATGCTGGATTTGCCGAGGCGAGGTGTCCAGACGCGGCGGACATCGACGGATGATGCGCGCTGGGCAGCGCCGTCGTTTTCCTTTGCGTCTTGTGAGTATCCGCCGCGGCTAGTGATGACCGTGACATCGTGGCCTTTGTGCGCGAAGTGCTCGGCGAGCGATGCCGACAGGTGCGCCGTGGGCGAGATGTCCGGCGCGAAGAACTGGTTGATAATCGTCAGTCGCACTTTGCGGCTTCTCCATCGTTACCAGCTTTAGCTCTTGGCAAGGTTGCTCACGACCTCGATCATCTCGTCGACGATCTTGTCGAGCGAGTAGGTCAGGTCCCAGTTTGGATAGTGTTCTTTGAGTTTGCGCAGGTCGGAGTAGTAACAGATGTGGTCTCCGATTCTGTTTGTGTCAGAATAGGTGAGTTTTGGTTTCTTGCCGGTGCGCTCTTCGATCATGGTGACGCATTCTTGGAGGCTCGCGGCGTTGCCCTTGCCGCCGCCGAGGTTGTAGACCTCGCCTGGGCGCGGGTTTTGTGCGAAGTTCCAGAAGGCGTTGATGACATCGTGGCAGTGGATCTGGTCGCGGACCTGTTTGCCCTTGTAGCCGAAGATGGTGTACGGGTCTTCGTCGAGTGCGACCTTGACGAGGTAGTTGAGGAAGCCGTGCAGCTCGACACCGGCGTGTTGTGGCCCGGTGAGGCAGCCGCCGCGGAATATTCCGGTTTTGAGTTCGATACCATCATATTTACCGTACTCCTGCGCGAGGATGTCGCCGGCGGCTTTACTTGCGCCGAAGAGCGAGTGCTTGCACTGGTCGATGGACATTTTCTCACTGATGCCGTGCTCGTCTTTTTTGTCGGCGTAGTCCCAGCGTGTGTCGAGTTCTTTGAGCGGGAGGAAGTTTGGCGCGTCGCCGTAGACCTTGTTGGTCGAGACATGGATGAAGACGGCTTCGGGGCACTGGCGGCGTGTGGCTTCGAGCAGGTTGAGCGTGCCGACGGCGTTGACATCGAAGTCTTCAAAGGGCATCGTCGCGGCGAGGTCGTGGCTGGGCTGGGCGGCGGCGTGGATGATGAGTTCTGGATTGATCTTTTTAAAGAGTTCTTCGACGCCCTTGCGGTCGCGGATGTCCTGGTTGTAGTGGGTGAAGTTCTTGCACTGAGCTTGGAGGCGAGCGAGGTTGTCGAGTGTGTCGCCCTTTGGGCCGAAGAACTCGGCGCGCATGTTGTTGTCCATGCCGAAGATTTCAAAGCCCATGTTGTCGAAGAATGTGACTGCTTCTGAGCCGATGAGGCCGCTGCTTCCGGTGACGAGTACACGCATCGTGCTTCTCCTGTGATCGGGTCGATAA
>NVSP01000023.1 GCA_002732755.1 Phycisphaera sp. | reverse complement strand
GATGTTCCCGGCATGGGCAGCGCACGCCTCGATCGCACCCTGTGAAACACTGTGTTCGCCGCCAAGAATCGCAGGGATCTGGCTGCGTTGCAGAAGCTCGGCCACCCGGCTATTCGTGTTGGCACGAATCTCGGCACCGATTGAATTCATCTCGGCGGCTGGGTTGAACKGGATCTCTTGATCGACAAACACACCAAACGCGTCGGTGGTATCGGGAAACCGAGCATCTTCGTAGTCGAGTTGCTCGTAGGCCTGCATGATTGCAGCCGGGCCTAGGCGGGCGCCTTTGCGGTAGGACGCTGTGCCGTCGTAACAGACTGGGATGACGACGATCGATGCATCATCGCGCGTGCATGTTGTCTCAAAGATCGCTCGATCGAACACRCMGCGGCTCACTCGCTGGGCCAGGGCTGRCCGATCCAGTTCTYAAAGTTYGCCACCTGAAATTCGGTTGGCKCTTCGACGAACTCGATGTCGTAGCTCTGRCTGACTTTGCCGGTGAGCACAAGCTCGGTCTCACGATAGWGACCTCGTCTGRATGAACCGATTGTCAGAAGATCTCCGGCAGACGCATCGTCGAGAAAGTCGTCCCACTTGTCGTCGTCGATCCGTTTCCCGTTGATAGAAACGATCTCATCGCCATGAATAATGCCCGCTGTAAACGCTGGGCCATCGTCGTAGATCCGTGAAACGGTTGTCTTGCCGTCCGAATCCCGCAGGGACAAACCAGCGAACGCGATTGGGTCCGGGTCGGAAAGTGTCAGTTCAAGCCCGACCGTCAGGAGCAGTTCYTCCATGGGCATRGGYTCTGTRCCCGAGATGTGCCTKGCGAAGAACYCWGATACATCCGTGCCYGCRAYMTCKGAAACGGTYTGYWTGAAYTGCTCTGGTGTGTASCCRACCGAGGGGTYGCCGTAGCGTTCRTTCATGAGTCGCATGACATYRTCGAATGARCGYTCGCYGTTGGWTTSTTTTCGRATMAGCATGTCRAGCGCGATCGTGATTACATGACCCTGCGTGTAGATGTTGACATTGGTGTTGCGGTGGTCTGGGCTTGATGGKCCCCAGAACTTGAGCCACGCGTCGTAGCTGGCYTGCTCRACCGTCGTCATGCTYCGGCCMGGCGCTCCCCGSACRCTWCCRATMGCGCCMSCGATCGCATCGAGRTAGTTTTCAACMGTYCGCTGRCCTGTGCGCGCMAGMAGCARGTCGTCGTAGTAACTGGTGCARCCCTCRGCGACCCAGAGCTGSGTSGTGTAGTTYTCTTTGTCGTAGTCRTAGGGYGTAATGCCAGCGGGYCGRAAGTTCTTGACATTCCATGTGTGGAAGAACTCGTGCGTGACWARSCCGAGAAAGCCGCGGTACGMMGAGTCGCTTGTAAACGAGCTTGGTCTTGTTTGCATGATGGTKGARTTGAGGTGYTCTGTSCCGCCGCCGCCGCCCTCGTAGCTGTGCAGCAGGAAGACATACCGCTCAAAGTGAATAGACTCGAAGACCTTGAAGCAGGCCTCGACGATCGCTGAGAAATCTTCGATGAGTTCTTCATCGCTCTTGGCGCACTCGCCCCAGATGGCGATCTCAAAGGGAACATCCCGGACATCAAACAGCACCGAGCGGTGCGTGCCGAGTTCGATCGGGGAATCGACGAGCACATCAAAGCTGCTGGCGACCAAGGTTGCGCCGTCATCTTGCTTGCGCAATCCCGTTGCGATGCGCCAGTCTCCAAGCCCATCAAACCGGACGATGTGGTCCTCAAGCCGGTTGGGCGGGTTCATGACGAAGATGCTTGAGCCGTTGAGAAAGACATGCGAATCGTCGGCGTGTCGTGTGCGCAGTCCGAGCTCGTTGGTGAAGATGTCGTATCCGAATGTCACGCTTTCAGCGCCCGCTGAATCGACCACCCATGCATTTTTGCGGATCTTGCTGACGGGTAGCGGTTCGCCGGATTGGTCAATCGCGTCCCATCTGCGGACCGTGGCTGCGAAGTCGAGCACGCCATACCGGCCCGGTCTCCAGACCGGCAAGACAAACTCGGCCTCGTCACCCGGGTTGGCAACTGTCGCTTCAATGCGGATGATCTGGTTGCGTGCACGATCGAGCCGGACCGTGTAGTCAACGCCCGGCTGGGCGGAACACGCGGGCAAAAGCAGGAGTGTCGGCAGGAGAAACAGAACGGATCGAATCATGGTCATGGGCAATACTCCGGTGGCGTGGCGTACACTCTATCCGATATGGGACACCCAAGATCCACATGCCGAGGCAGCGAGTTTCTAATCGCCGGAAACATCCTGATCGGGATGGTTCACATCGGTGCCACGCCGGGGACTCCACGCGCTGAACTTCCGGTTTCAGAGCTGGTCACTCGCGCCGCCGATGAGGCAAGAAAGCTCAAAGACGCCGGCTTTGATGCGGTGATCGTCGAGAACATGCACGATGCGCCCTACATCCACGGCTCGGACCTTGGCCCAGAACAGACCGCCACCATGACGCTTGTTGCGGCAGCCGTCAGGGAAATCTTCCCCGGCCCCATGGGGGTCCAGATTTTGTCCGGCGGGAACCGCGAAGCGCTCGCGGTTTCGCACGCGGTGGGGGCCGGGTTTATCCGGTGCGAGAACTTTGTGTTCTCCCATGTCGCCGACGAGGGGCTGCTCGCCAAGGCAGAAGCGGGGCTGTTGCTCCGGTACCGCAGGCACATCGGCGCTGAGGGCGTTGCGGTCTTTGCTGATATCAAAAAGAAGCACGCATCGCACGCGATCACCGCCGATGTTTCGATCGAGGAAGCTGTCGAGGCTGCCCAGTTCTTCGGCGTCGATGCGGTCATCATCACGGGTTCATCAACGGGCAAGCCAGCGGACCTTGCGGACCTGCAAGCTGCACGAAACGCCGCTTCCGTTCCCGTGATCGTTGGGTCTGGTGTGATTCCTGAATCTGTGCCATCGCTGCTCGATCACGCCGATGCTCTGATCGTTGGATCTTCGATCAAGAAAGACGGCGATTGGTTCAATGACATCGATCCGCAAAGAGCCGAGGCGATCGTCCGTGCTCGGGACAGCGTGCGCTAAGGCGTGGATATTTCTCCAAGCACTCTTGGCGTAGCCGCGGGCATGTCCGCCTCAGCGTTCTGGGTTCTGACCACGATTTTCTTCACCGCTGGCGGAAAACGCATCGGTGTCACCTGTGTCAATACGCTGCGCATAATTATCGCGATCGGGCTTCTTGGGACGACGCATCTGATCCTGTTTGGGCACGCGGTGCCGCATGTACCGACGATGCAGATGTGGATGTATCTCGCCCTCTCGGGAGTCATCGGGCTGAGTATCTGCGACCAGGCTCTCTTCTCTGCGTTTCTTGTCATTGGACCACGCAAAGCGTTGCTCTACATGACAACATCYCCGATCTTTGCCGCGGTTTTCGGCTTCTTTATTCTTCACGAACGACTTGGCCCCGCGGCGATTGCTGGCATGCTCATCACACTCGGCGGCATCGCGTGGGTCGTGCTCGAACGACAAGAATCGAAGGCTCCGCGAGCAAAGCATGCGGTGCGCGGCGTGCTCTTTGTCTTGATCGCCGCGATCTGCCAACCACTGGGAGGCATGTTCTCCAAGATGGGCATGGGCATTGATGTGCTCCCCGAAGCCGAACAGGTTTCGCCGATGGCGGCCACGCTTGTCCGCATGGTCTTTGGCCTCTGCGGCATGGTGCCGATCGTGCTCATCTCGTGGCGTATGGTCCGCAAGCGGGAGCAGGAAACAACCAGACGCCGCTGGACTGCCGGGGTTTCGTTCACATTCGCCGGCGCGGTCTTTGGCCCGTTTCTCGGCGTGTGGCTCTCGCTCGTTGCCATTGCACACTCACCGCTCGGAATCGCGCAGACTCTCCTGTCACTTTCGCCCGTGATGATCCTGCCGTTCGTGGGTTTTCTGTACAAAGAGAAGCTGACACGGGCCGCGGTGCTCGGCGCCGTCGTCGCTGTGGGTGGGGCGGGCGTGATTTCCTTTGCAGACGAGATTGATATAAGGCTTGGGTTTTCTGACGCTGCCTTAGATGAAGATACTGGCGATGCAGCCGGTCATCCAGCAGGTGAGCGCCCCGCCGAACATGGCGCGCAGGCCGATCCTTGARAAGTCMGCTCGKCGCTCGGGYGCRATCGCGGTSAGGCCGCCGATCTGGATGGCGATGGAAGGAAARTTCGCAAAGCCGCAGAGCGCGTATGTGACAATCGCTGCCGACTTTGGAGATATCTCGTTCGCAGCGATCATCGCACGGAGCGAGTCGTACGCTAGAAACTCGGTCGCGACCATCGCGGTGCCTAGCAACTCGCCCACCTGAAAGATATCGGCATGCTCGATTCCCAGAAGCACAGCGATCGGCGAGAACAAGAGGCCCAATAGCCCGATTAGCGAGAGCGATTCAAGGCCGAGCCATCCCTCGACCGCGTTGCCCCACTGGGTGTTTCCAAACGCGGACAAAGGCCAATCGATCAGGGCAATCAGCGCAACAAACGCAACGAGCATGGCAGCGACATTGAGCGCGAGCCTTAGCCCATCGGTCGCGCCAGCGGCGGCGGCATCAAGCACATTGACGGTGATTCGTTYTTTATCTTTTTTATGAAGATTAATCTCGTCAGGTTGCTCTTCGGTTTCCGGCAGCAGAATCTTGGCCATCACAAACGCGCCCGGCGCGGACATGGCGCTGGCGGTCAGGAGGTGCTTTGCGAACTCGAGCTTAGAAGCGTCGTCATCCCCACCGAGCAAGCCGATATAGGCTGCCAAGACCGACCCAGCGATGGTCGAGAAGCCGCAAGTCATGACGAGCATGATCTGTGACCGTGTCATRGTCGGCAGGTACGGCTTGATGCAGAGCGGKGCTTCTGTYTGGCCGACAAACACATTTGCAGCCGCCGCCAACGCCTCGGTTCCCGAGACTCCGATGACAACCCGTAGCCCCGATGCCATTACGCCAACGACCCGCTGCATAATACCGAGGTGATACAAGATCGACATGAGTGATGCGAAGAAGACGATCGTTGGCAGCACCTGAAAGGCGAAGATGAATCCCCACGAACCGCCGGCATCCATCATGTCACCAAAGAGAAATTTCCCCCCAGCGTGTGAGAACCCGAGCAGCTTGGTCATGCCGACAGCGAACCAGTTGTATATGTTGACGACGGGTTCAAAGCGGATCAGTAGGAACGCAAGGATCAGTTGAAGCCCAATGCCCGCGACTATGATCCTGGGTTTGATCGCTTGCCGCTGTGTCGAGAAGAGGAAGGCAATCGAGAGCAGAACAAGAACGCCGATCATGCCGCGGACAAAGTCCATATCATCAACCTCCAAGGGTACAGAGAGCGTAACGAATCGGGGCGGATGATGTCATGACCAGCAAGCCGATCAAAKTGGATTCCATCGAAGAAGCCGTGAGATGCTTGAATGGTGTCCTCGCCAACCCACCCGGCGGATCGCGTTTGGTTGTTGCCATCGGTGGGGCGGTTGGTTCTGGAAAGTCGACGCTTGCSYSYAGGYTMRRYSGMRTSSTYKTGRYKMCSSAYGWCKASCTSSMWRMMYWYSCMRRKMMSMYMGMGSAYCKMSGCGATGRRSSGGMGYSTYMYGMYSYYSYSGSYMYTGRTMGMSWCCTKKMMGYASKKRMSGWKSYSGGGGCCGCCGAGGTTCCCATCTGGTGCTTCCAAACACATCAATGCATCGGCACCCGCTCGGTGGCAGCCGATCGCGTCATCATCTGCGAGGGGATCTTTGCGCTCCATCCGGTTCTGGCAGCATCGATAGACATCCGCGTCATGGTCTCGGCTGACAAGGATGCTCGGTGGAAACGCTGGGAGGCAATCGAAGAATCCGGCGAGCGAGGCTGGGGAGTCGCAAAGGCCAAGCGACATTTTGATGAGGTCGCCGAGCCGACTTACTCCAAGCACGCCCATCTGTATCAGGCGGACCTCGACTACATCGTGTACAACTCCGCGTGATTCGGTTGGCTTCTATGATCGCAGCGTGGACGAGCAGAGCACACCAAATTCGAAACGCCGGCGCCGGGGGAAGAACCTCGGCAAGCCGACTGCGCGCCAAACGATAGATCTCTCAGAATGCTTCGGGCGGGATCGGGCCAAGATTCGAGGCTTCCTCAATCGCAATCAGAAAGATGATACAAAGCAACTGATGGCGGATTCAATCAAGCGAGTCGCGGACCGCCGGGCCTCCGTTCCAAGAGTGAAATATCCAAGCGAGTTGCCCTTTACTACCTGTGTCAATGACATCATGCTGGGAGTCGAAGAGAGCCAGGTCGTCGTTGTTTGCGGCGAAACCGGTTCCGGAAAGTCCACGCAGCTTCCAAAGCTCTTGCTCGACATGGGGCGCGGCGTGCTCGGTGTGATCGGCCACACACAACCGCGTCGACTAGCCGCGCGAGCGGTTGCGGATCGTGTATCCGAAGAACTCGGGTGCAAGCTTGGAGAACTCGTTGGTTACAAGGTCAGATTCGGCGATCACACAGGACCGGACACCCTTGTCAAACTCATGACCGACGGCATCCTGCTCGCCGAGACACGCTCGGATCGATTGCTCGAACAGTACGACACGATCATTATTGATGAGGCGCACGAGCGCAGCCTTAACATCGATTTTCTGCTCGGCTACCTGCACCAGATACTACCGAAACGACCAGATCTAAAGATCATCATCACATCCGCAACCATCGACGCCGAGGGTTTTGCAGAGCATTTCGAGTCTGTAACTAGAACGCGTGTGCCGATACTTGAGATTTCTGGCAGAACATACCCAGTGGATATTCTCTATCGCCCCGTTGAAGAAGCCGAGGACTCCGGGGATGCCACGATCCCCCGGGCCATTGTGCGGGGCATTGAGGAATTCGCCTCATCCGATCGGCGGGGTGATCCGGGCGATGTGCTTGTGTTTT
The DNA here is from genome assembly GCA_002732755.1 of Phycisphaera sp. GTDB lineage: Bacteria > Planctomycetota > Phycisphaerae > Phycisphaerales > UBA1924. The sequence continues at coordinate 11,956 of NVSP01000023.1, read as the reverse complement.
TGCCGGGCGAACGCGAGATCCGTGAGGTGGCGCACGAACTCCGCCGCGAATCTGAGATGAACCCAGCCTTCCGGGGCACTGAGATATTGCCCCTCTACGCACGGCTTTCGCCATCGGATCAGCAGCGCATCTTCAAGCGAACCGGCAGGCGGCGTGTAGTCTTGTCAACCAATGTCGCCGAGACATCGCTGACTGTGCCGGGGATCCGGTATGTGATTGATGCGGGTGTGGCAAGGATGAACCGATACTCATCTCGCCGAAAGATTCAATCCTTACAGATCGAGCCTATCAGCAGGGCATCGGCGCGTCAGCGCGCCGGGCGTTGCGGCAGAACCGAACCGGGCACATGCATCCGCCTCTACAGCGAAGCCGATCACGACAGCCGCGACGAGTTCACAAGCCCCGAGATCATGCGGACAAATCTCGCGGGTGTGATCCTGCAGATGCACTCGCTGGGCCTAGGTTTGCCGCAGGACTTTCCGTTCGTTGAGCCCCCAGATGCCCGGCGAATCAACGATGCGTACGACACGCTGCTCGAACTCAACGCGATGGATAGGGATCGCAATCTCACCCCAATAGGTAAGACGCTGGCGAGGCTGCCGGTTGACCCGCGTATCGGTAGGATACTTGTTGCATCCGCCGATGAGGGAGTTTTGCACGACGCACTTGTTATTGCATCGTTTCTTGAGATCCGTGACCCCCGAGATCGCCCCTACGAAAAGCGCGATGCGGCGGACAACATGCACGCCAGATTCAAGGACAAGACTTCCGATTTTATCACAGTTCTCAAACTTTGGGAGCACTACCACGGCCTCAAAGACTCMCTATCAAGATCGCAGATCCGCAAACAGTGCGTCAAGGAATACCTGTCATATCAGCGCATGCGTGAATGGACGGATACGCACCGACAACTCCGCGATACATGCAAAGACTCCGGCTTGCGGCATACCAAACGGAAAGAGGACGCCGACGCGCTGCACCGCTCGATTCTCGCTGGCTGCCTGACAAGTATCGGCAAACGACATCACGAAAGCGGTTTCACAGGATCCCGCGGCGGCAGGTTTTTGATCCACCCTTCGTCCGCGGTCGCAGACAAGGGCACGAAATGGCTCGTTGCAGCAGAACTTGTACGGACGACCAAACTCTTTGCACGATCAGTTGCCCGGATTGATCCGAGCTGGATYGARGMTGTYGCYGARCATCTTRTTGTKCGTGAATATTCTGATCCAGAGTACATACAAGAACGAGGAAGAGTCGAAGCATCTGCAAMAGTCAGCCTCTGGGAACTTGCGATCAGCAAGGACCGCCTCGTYGACTACGGCTCGGTCAACCGGGAACACGCCAGACAGATCTTTATAGAGCAAGCACTGATCGAAGGCATGCTCGAATCGGACTATCCATATACCAAACACAACGCAGCATTGCTAGCAGAATGCAGCCGAAATGAGGCGAAGCTGCGTCGCTCGGGTCAGCCGGATAATGAACTGATGTTCAAGTTCTTTGATGCGGTGCTTCCCGATGATGYGCTGTCAGCAAAGCGATTTGATCGCTGGCGCCGGCACGCCGAACGGGACAATCCAAAGATTCTGTACATGTCCGCAGCCGACCTTGGATTCGCCTCTTCATCGCAGCCCGACCACGCTCAGTTCCCAGATACGCTCACACTGCGGCACGGCAAGAAAGTGCCCATCGAGTATCGGCACGACCCCGGCGGCGCACACGACGGCATCGCCGTGCGTTTGCCTGTACAGGATGCTGCGGGGTTCGATATTGATCTGGCCAACTGGCTTGTGCCGGGCTGGYTGGGCCAACGSRTCGAATCGATCCTGCGAGGGTTACCCAAGGAAATTCGCAGGCAGTTTGATATCGGTGAGCTTCACAGCCTCGTGACTGATTCAATGGATCATCGAAAAGGAAATTTCTATGAGCARCTCGCGGCGTTGGTGACAGACGCGACMGGKGTCASCGTTTCGCCGGATTCTTGTCGGGCTGTACCGCTACGCGATCATCTCAATCTGCTTCTCAAAGTTCACGATATCGACGGCAAAGATCTCTGGCAGAGCCGTGACCCAACTGAAATTGTTTCCAAAGCCCGCAAGGCTGCGCCAAAGCAGAAGCCGCGCGGCGTTGTATCAAGTGACAAGCTCACGGCTTGGCCCGGCAGCACATCACTCCTAGAAAGATCGCAAGCTCACGGCACGCCAGGATTCCAGGCACTCCAAGACCACGGCGCATTTGTTACCCTCACACACTTTGATGATCTCAACACGGCGTGTTACAACCACTACTTCGGAGTGCGCCGCCTCGCGCATATTGCACTCCACCACGAGGTTCATAAGATACTCCGGCATGCTCCAGTAATCGACACATGTCGAATCGGTTGGGCGTGTATTGCTGGTGCTTCAAAAATAGATTCGCAAATCGCCGGCATGACCACCGAATACGGCGTTTCGCTTTCTGATGTMGTGACRAGAGCGCAGTTCGATCAGGTTGTCCGAGATTCTAAGGCTCAACTCGCCGCCCGCGTCAACGATGTTGTCCACGCGCTTGCAACCATTGCCGAAAAACACAAGTCTCTTATCCTCAGCCTTGACCGGGTCAGCAGTTTGTCATCGCAACAGATGAAATCGGATCTCGTGTTCCAACTCGGCCAACTCGTTCATGGCGGCACACTTACGAACACTCCGCTTTCACGCCTCAAACAGTATCCGAGGTATTTGGAAGCAGTGCGGATTCGACTCAATGCCGCCAGAGGCAAGGGAATGCACCGTGACTTGGAGCTTCAGTTACTTATCCAGCCGCACTGGAAACAATGTATCCAACGCGCACGCAAACTACACGAACTCGGCCTCCATGCTCCCCAACTCGACCAATACCGTTGGCTGATCGAGGAGTACCGGGTCATGCTCTACGCCCAACGTCTTGGTACGCCAATCAAAGCAACCGCACAAACACTTGAGTTGCAGTGGAGCAGAACCCGGTCAGTCTGATTCGGACTCCGAGACAACTCCTGGCTCAAGCTCTGGCTCTTTGGCAGGTTTTGGTGTGTAGTGGAACAGCTTGATAGATGAATAAGGCTGAAGAATATGGCGGTCGTACGTCCAGATCAGATCCGCGCGGTGCCGCAATCCTGCCCAGTTAAGCCCTCCAGAGGTTCCGACCTTATCGATGATCCAGCTTTCTTGATCAGACTCGTCGAGTATCGGCATCAGCTGTGAGCGGGTGACTTCCGTGATAGCGTTTTCCTGGAGGTAGTACGCACCGATCAGGTGCGCGTGCGTGTCGCCATAGATCGCGTCTCCCGGTTGGCGCCGGGAATCCAGATCTTTCATCGCATCGCGCCACGCGGGCCTGTATCCGCCGCCGCCGGTGTAGTACCCTATGTCTTGGTACAAGCACGCCACGAGAATAAGAGCGACCGGGATGCCGCGGATGAAGACYGGGTATTCCGCGAGTGATTTGCGTGTTGATCGATCAACAGTAACGGCCGCAAGCAGCACCCACGCCGGGAGCACAATAAATGTGTACCGGACATGGATAAATCTGCCGTCGAGCGCCATGCCGGCCATGACTACGATCGGTAGCACAGCAGCAATCGCCATGTATGAACCGAGCCGTCGCTCGCGCTGGATGAGCCAGAGAAAGCCTGCACCCGCTGTAATTACGACTGCCGGATTAATATACCACACCGCGCCAGCGATTACGATTTTTGCGGATTGTGAGGTTGTTTGTGCAAACTGATCCCAGTTTGCAGCGTGTTGTGAATAGTCATACGCCCAGAGGCCGACGCAGATCGCTGCGGTGATCCSGCCAGCGATGAACGAGAACTTTGTGAGCCTGGTCTCTTCCTTTCTGAGCAACCCAAACACCCAGTCAATCGCAAATATCAACCCAATAATAATCGCAAGGGGCTGGGACATGAACGCAGCAAACAGGCAGAGCATCGCGCCGATCAGGTGCTTTTTCGACCCTATCGATGTTGCGTGGTAGAAGAGCAAGAGGGACATGTTGTAGAACAGCATCTCTTGCATATAGAACCGGCCGGTCTGCGACATGTGCAGGTGCCATGTACTCACGGCAAGCATGAGCATAAAGAGAACCGCAGCTCTTGGGCCGATCAATGGCTTTGCAAGCCATCCGAGTATCGGAATCGAAAGGACGCCCAAGATCACGCTTGGAAGCCGGACTATCCACTCTGTCACCCCGGTAGCAGCCCACGAGCTCGGGTCGGCTGCCTCGTTCACCGCGGGCAGCGCGCCAAAGAGTTTTAAGATAAGAAACGTCGGAAAGAAACCGAACTGCTTGGTCCAATTGCCTTCGCCGAGATGCGATGCGTGCATAACGCTGTAGATTTCATCAATCCAGAAACTCGGGCGGTCAAGGTACAAAAACCGCAGAGTCATCGCGAGCAGCGTAATAGCAACAAGCCATGTCATAAAGACATGCGGCCGCATCGGCGGGTGCAGGTTGGAATCTTGTGCAATCACCCCGTGTCACCCGCATTCGGAATGTAGTCATGCTTGGTGAGCATCGCAGGCGAGATGCCGCGGATCGCGAGGACGATCCCGCCGAATACGCCGTGGACTAGAAACACAAAGTACGCCAGCAACGCAAGTGCAAGGGCGTCTTGAGAAGCTACGCCTAACCCACCGAGCATAAACACAAACATATTCTCTCGCACACCGATGCCGTTGATCGTGAGTGGAATCAGCATCACGAAGAATGCGATGGGAACAACATAGAAGTAGGCGAAGAATCCGAGTTCGATACCGATCGCTTTGCCAATAAGGAGATGCAGGAGCACAACGTTAAACTGGAGAATAAGCGACAGAACCATCGCGCGAATAAGTACGAGGTGTCTGCCTCGGTACACCTCAACCGCTTGGTCGAGTTTGCCAAAGAACTTGGCTGCGGGGCGGGGCAGCACACTGTATATCTTTCTGGCTAGCGTCAGGAGTGACTTGATCGGGCTGAAGATCATCGCCACTGAAGCTGCGAGTCCAAACGCCACCAAGACGACAAGAAGAGGAACATAGTGTGTTCCATCTTGCACTTTGCTGATCATAAATAAGCCGGCWACTGCAAAGATCGACAGCGCAAAAAGCCCAAGCACGCGGTCGATAAAGATCGTCGATACCGCCACCGACTTACTCGCCCCGGCTTTCCACGAGTCGTACACCCGGACAACATCGCCACCGATAATACTCGGCATGAGTTGATTGAAAAACACCGCGACCATGCACGACCGGAACAGCACCGCCTGGCGAACCTTGACACCTTGGACCGCAAGCAAGCCTTTCCACCGCAACGATGTAATAAAGAACCCCGCGTACGGTGTAAGGAATGCAATAGCCAGATACCTGCGGTCTGCCTGGAGCATCTTGTCTTTGACATCGTTGAAATCGACACCGCGCAGAAGGAAGTACAAAAGCCCCACCGACACAACCAGCTTGATCCCGAGGAGCACGAGTTTCTTGGATGACAGGTTCTTCTTAGGTGCTGACTCAGACGGAGGCATCGACCACCTCCGATACTTCACTTGGCTTGCGAGTCTTGATTACTCTCGCCGGCACACCTGCAACAACCGCAAATGCGGGGACATCTTTGGTCACCACAGCGCCGGCGGCAATTATTGCATCGTGACCAACAGTCACACCGTTGACAACAACCGCGCCAGCGCCGATCCAGCAGTTGTCCTCGATCACGAGGTGTTCATCCTTGACATGTCCCTGGTCAACGATGGCGATATCAACACGATCCGTGTTGTACTGCCCGCCGCCKATGTAGGTATGGCCCGCGATAATGCACTTGTTCCCAATCGACACGCTGCCCTCGACCGAAGAGTGAACAGTAATGCCGGCACCAAAGCCGCAATCGTCACCGATGGTGATCGTGCCCAGCTTRCTCGAAAGCCTTGTGCCCCGTCCAAACATGGATCGTGATCCGACCGTAATACCGTCCTCTTGTTCCGAGTTTGCATCGAAGCAGCACATGTCATCGATCACGACACCGCTGCCAAACGAGATCTTGCGAGGATGGCGGAATACGACATCGGTTCCGATCGTGGGCTTTGAGCCGCAACTTGCAAACAAACCACGGACTAGTTTCTGCCGAAGGAGCAAGCCTGGCGCGCCCGGGATGCGCATTAGAATCAACGCGGTCAATTCATACCGAATCAAGAACAGAAACGATGTGGAGCCTACGATCGCGCCTTGGTACTTCTTGAGCGCCGAGCCGCCGCCATCGACCACGCTGTCTTTGATCGCGCCCATCAGCTCACAACTCCTACACCGTCCCATGGCCTTGAAAGCGTACTCATGCTTTGCCTTAGCCGAGCCATTTGCTGTTCTGCCTGCTCGGCAGTGAGACCCAGCGCCTCGCACAGATCAGGCAACAAAAGCAAAGCTGTGTCAGGGTTCTGCCACAGCMCGGTCCGCCTGAACACTAAATCTTCGGCATGGAGCACGCTCTCATTTCGAATGATGTGCCCAAGTGTACGAACATCCGGTGCCGCTGTGGTATCGCCCCCGTAACCGGGTATATCTCTGACCAACTCTTCGGAGGGCACATCTTCAAGAGGGGCAACCGGAGGTCCGGGTAACATCGCGACCACTCGTTCTGCCAATCGGCGAGCGGTTGTGTACTTCACGCCCGAGACCGAGATAAGCCCAGCCGGGCCGCCGAATTCTGTGTGGTCGACAACAACCGGCCTGTCCGTAGCAACCGTCCCGCCAGCGAATGTCGCCGAGACTTGCCCGTGCCAGACACAACTGATCTGGTCCATCGTCGCGTCAAGACCGGGAGCGGCTTGGTTGATCTCGTGCAAGAAACCCGCGACATCTTCCTCTGTAGGAATCGTTGAGAAATCATCGGCGCTGCACGGCACCTGCGCAGTACCCGCAACGAGTTTGCCATCCATTGGCGCAAGGAAATATGTCTGCGCCCCGCCGTGGCGAGCCGAGATAGCCAGCGCCGATTCGCTTATCGGCGTGCGGTCGAGGATCACATTGAACGCACACATCGGGGTAAAGAGTTCCGGGCGATCGGTCGCCATTCGCCCGGCTACCTCTCGGCACCATGGTCCCGCAGCATTGAGCACCAGCGGCGCGTGCAACACGACCTCGTTGTCAGTGATCGTGTCTCGGCACCGCACACCAATAACCGAATCGCCCGCCGTCTCGATGTGCTCGGCCTGGCAGTAGTTCAGCGCGCCGCTGCCCATCGAGTCTGCAACACGCAAAAGATGAATAATGATCCGCTCGGGGCAGCACATCCTCGCATCGGTCCACATCCCGCCGCCTTTAAGCCCGACCGTCGGCACCTGCGCCCAGTCCTGCGCCACATCGCTCGGGGTCAAGACTCTGCCGGGCATCAGCTTGAGCTCGTGTGGTCGTCGCCCCTCGAACTTGCTGAGCTGGTTGTTGATGCGAAGCGCAGCCTGAAACGCCGCCGGCCTTTTGAGCCCTTCGCCGTAGAGAGGCATCACGCACCGCATCGGTTCAACGAGTCCCGGGAACATCCGCATGAACCACCGGCGTTCACGGACCGAATCCATGAACCGCGAGATGTCCATCGACTGGAGATAGCGGAACCCGCCGTGGAGAATCCGCATGCTGTTCCAACTGGTCGCCCCGCCGAAGTCATCTTTCTCGACAAGCAAGGCCCGCAGCCCGCGCTTCGAGGCTTCGTAGAGCAGGCACGCGCCGTGTATACCGCCACCGATGATGATGACATCATGGCCAATCGCTTTGGCGCGATCTATATCTCTTGAAAGAGGTGCAAGAAAGTCAGCCGCTTTAGGAGCCACTCTCGTGATCCTTGGCATCAAGGTCTTTCGCCCAGATGACCTGGCGGACACCGAATGGACGCTTGCCTTGCGCTTCGTGGTAGATCCGAACAAGCAGCTCACTGATGATCCCAAAGACCAGCATCTGAGCCGCGAGCAGAACCATCAACCCAGAGAAAGTCACGAGCACATTGTTATTGAGCTGTACTTGGTAAAGACCAAACACAGCATATTTCTGAAGTATCGAAAATCCGATAGACAGAAAAGCGATAAAGATCAATACGAACGAGAATTTGCCAAACAGATACAACGGCTTGGCAAGATAGTCGTTGAGGAACTTGACCGTCATCAGATCCAAGATGACCTTGCCCGTGCGGATAAGCCCATACTTGCTCGTGCCCGCAACCCGTGGGCGGTGATTCACAACGCGTTCGGTAATCCGGGCACCCTTCCATACGCAGAGCGCCGGGAGGAACCGGTGCATCTCGCCGTAGAGCTGGACATCCTGSAGCGCCTCGCGGCGGTACACCTTCATCGCGCAGCCAAAGTCATGGATCGGCGTCCAAGTTAGCCTCGAGATCAGCTTGTTGGCGATCATCGAGGGTATCCGGCGCGAGAAGAACTTGTCCTGGCGAGACTTGCGCCAGCCGCTGACAACGTCGTACCCGCGTCCCTCATCAAGAGCTTCGAGCAGCTTTGGAATGTCGGCGGGGTCGTTCTGAAGATCGCCATCCATCGTCGCGATGAATCGGCCGCGTGCGCGGTCAAAGCCCGCAGCGAGGCCGGCGGTTTGCCCGAAGTTTCGGCGTAGCCCAACAATGCAAAGCCGTGGGTCGCCCGGGAACGCTTCGACTAGTTTGTCGATGGTTCTGTCGGTGCTCCCGTCGTCGACGATGATGCACTCCCAATCCAGATCAGTCTTATCGAGAACCTCTTTGATCTCGTTGTACAACGGGACCGCGTTCTCTTCCTCGTTGTGAACGGGGATGACAATCGTCAGATCGATCAGCAGTTCTTTGGGTGCAGAATACAAGCGTGGACCATCCAAAGGGAGCGGTTGGATCGACAGCGAAGGGACCATATGCGCACTCCAGCAACAAGAGCCGCCGATCCGTCGGCGGGTCCGTTCAACATCGACTTCTCGGAGCGTGATCTTTCGCGCAACTCGGGGAAAAGCCTCAACTGAAACAGACCGGAGAGCATACCGACCGGCACCTTACAGGTCTCGCCCGTTATCGGTGGCAGTCGAGTTTGTTGTCCATTAGGGCAATTATTTGGAGCATGTGTCGGCTTGGCCTTGGGCTTGCAGCTTGATTTGTCTTGCGCTCAACGCGCCGGCTTTGCCTGTCGGTTGTCTGCCTCGAACGGGGGCCAACCGTCCGCGAAGCAGTGCTCTGTACACGCTTCTGAGCACCGGCAACTGTGTGCGGACTGTTGTTGACCTCGATGTATGCCTTGGGCAACTCAGCGCGCAGGGTATAGGAACCAAACGCAATCGCGTGCCGACCCGCGCTGGCCCCGGCTGCACTTGTCGTAGAACTCCCACGCAACGGCGACGACCCGAACGCAATGGCGTGCCCAACCGCCTGCCCCCTCGTCACATAGGTGACCGTTTGGGCCTCGACAGCAGCTGCGTGGGAAAGTAAACCGGCAAGAACCAATAGTGACAAGTGTCTCATACACCCAGTCTACCGGAATCGGCCTGACATCCCAACAAAAATCAAATACCCGCCCAGATCGCCCATTCTCGGACGCCAATCAGCTCGGCTTCGTCATTGAACCCGGATCGAGCAGCTTGTTGAGTTGGTCCGCATCGAGGATCTTCTTATCCAGAGCAAGCTGGCGGATCGTCTTGCCCGTCGCGTACGCCTCATAAGCGAGCTTCGCCGACGCGTCGTAGCCGATCACGGGCACCAGCGAGGTACACATCGCAAGACTCCCCTCGATCAGGTCGTTGCACCGCTGCTCATCGGGTTCCAGCGAATCGATCATCTTCTCGCGGAAGACATCCAGCCCGTTGGCGAGCAGCGAGATCGAATCGAGCAGGTTGGCCGCCATCATGGGCATCGCGACATTAAGCTCCAGAATAGAGCCGATCCCGCCTAAGCCGCCGGCGGTGATCGCTGCATCGTTTCCGATGACCTGGCACGAGAGCATCATCATGGCTTCACAGATCACCGGGTTGACCTTGCCGGGCATGATCGAAGACCCCGGCTGAACCGCTGGGAGCCTAAGCTCGCCAAGCCCACATCGGGGGCCTGAGCCAAGCCAACGGATGTCGTTTGCGATCTTGGTCAGGCTGACCGCGATGGTCTTGGTGTGGCCCGATGCCTCGACAATCCCGTCCTTGGCTGCTTGAGCCTCGAAGTGGTTGTCAGCCTCGCGGAAGGCGATTCCGGTTGTCTTTGAAACTTCTTCCGCGACGAGGCGTCCAAAGTCGGGATGGGTGTTGATACCAGTCCCGACCGCTGTTCCACCGATGGCAAGCTCGCCGAGCGCTTCAAGGGCTCTCTGCGCGCGGGCTTTGGCGTGGGTCATCTGGCTCGCGTAGCCGCTGAAAACTTGCCCCAGCCTGATCGGCGTCGCGTCTTGGAGGTGGGTTCTGCCGATTTTGACGATGTTGTCCCACGCCTTGGCCTTGGCATCCAGAGCTGCTTCAAGCCGGTCTATCGCAGGGATGAGTTTGGTTTTGATCTCGGTGGCTGCTGCGATGTGCATGGCGGTGGGGAAGGTGTCGTTGGACGATTGGCCCATGTTGACATGGTCGTTGGGGTGGACGCCGCCCTGGCCTTCGGGCTGATCGCCGACCCACGCCGGGTCTTTGGATTTGCCGATGGGCTGATCGTGGAGGAGGCAGGCGAGGTTCGCCACGACCTCGTTGGCGTTCATGTTGGTCGATGTGCCCGAACCGGTTTGGTAGATGTCGATCGGGAATTGCCGGGCGATGCCGCCGTGGTCGGTCAGGCCGGCTCCGATTTGCCCGCAGGCGGCTCTGATGTCGTCTGCCCGCCTATCGCTCAGTCTGCCCAGCCCGTTGTTGACGGTTGCAGCCGCGGCTTTGAGCACCGCGTACGCCTTGATGACCGCTTCCGGCACGGGCCGACCCGAAATCGGGAAATTGAGCACCGCCCGTTGGGTCGAGGCCCCGTACAGCACATCCGCTGGAACGGGCATCTCGCCCATAGAATCCTTCTCGATCCGGGTTTTGGCGGTAGTCATCGACATCTCCGTACAGTTCATTGGATAGCAAGTCAGAATCGCGCGACTGCGTTTGGCCGGATCATATCCGCGCCTGCACACCGGGCCGAGAGGAACTCGCCATGATCGTCCACCGAATCAGACTCCCGATACTCGCCGCCGGGCTGGCTGTACTTGCGGGCACATCGCTTGCCCAGGTCGAAGAGCGGACCTCGCCGTACATGAATCGCACGACACCCAAAGAGTGGGTGCTGACAACCACGGTGACGCTCGTTCCAAACCTGACGGGCCTCGTCCAAGACGGCAGCCTGACCAAGGACGAGAAGTACGAGATCGAGCAGGGCACACTCTTCTTCCCGCTGCCGATGCGGAGTGCTTCGCACGATCGTGAGCGGAGGTCCGTCAAGGCCGAGTTGCGGTTCGACAAAGCACAGGTGAGGCTCAGGCAATCGTTTGTCGATGAGATCGGCCCGGGCGAGCCGCTGCATTCTGGTGAGACCTACGGCAACTGGGTGTTCGATGACATCACCATCGGGCCGACGATGATCTTCAAAGTCGAATCGCGTGTGACATGCTGGAATACGGAGTTTGATGAAGAGGCCGCGATGCGGGTTGATTGGCCCACGGGCGATTGGCCAGCCGAAGCTGCCTCGACATTTGAGCCTGAGCTCTTTATCAACGAGGACTTCGAGGGAAGCTACGACACCGAGTATGTCAAGAAACTTGCGGAACGCTTCACACGAGGCAAAGCCAAGAGCCAGCCCCCGATGGTCTCTGCCAAGTGGGTCGCCGGCGAGGTTGCCCGATACTTCCAGCCGAGCCAGCGCAACATCATCACCGATGCAAGGCCCGCGACCGCGCACCAGAGCGGCATGTCGGTGGGGGCCATCAATTCGTTTGCGGTCAAGGGTGCCGAGCTTGCAGCCAGAACTCGCAAAGGCTYGAGCTTTGACATGGCGATCCTGCTGACCG